>JAXHUV010000125.1:0-6788 GCA_034189445.1 Pseudomonadota bacterium | reverse complement strand
GGTGCGTACTTGAAACGGGAAAGGTAAAGTCAGGTACTTATTTCCTGATTCCGCTTAAAACATAAGGTATTTGAATGGATATTGCAGCGTACATGGCAGAGGTTGGACAGCAGGCCAGAGCAGCGGCAACCGCAGTGGCGCGGTCGACCACCGCCGCGCGTAATCAGGCACTACTGGCGACAGCAGAGGCTCTGGATTCGGCCCGGGAAGAGCTGTCCCTGGCCAATGGCAGGGATATGCAACGGGGTCGCGAAAATGGCCTGGATGCGGCGATGCTGGACCGGCTGGAGCTCACCCCGGAGCGAATCGACAGCATGATCGAAGGCCTGCGCCAGGTGGCGTCGTTGCCGGACCCTATCGGTGCCATTACCGACCTGGCCTACCGACCCTCCGGCATTCAGGTGGGCAAGATGCGTGTTCCTCTTGGTGTCATTGGTATTATCTACGAGTCGCGCCCGAACGTGACCGTCGAGGCCGCCAGTTTGTGCCTGAAGTCGGGCAATGCGACCATTCTCCGGGGCGGCTCGGAGTCGATCCATTCCAATCAGGCCATTGCCCGCTGTCTTTCCGAGGGGCTGGCCAAAGCGGGGTTGCCCGAGAATGCGGTGCAGGTGATAAAGACAACCGACCGTGCGGCCGTGGGTGAATTGATTACCATGCCGGACTATGTCGATGTCATTGTACCCAGAGGCGGCAAGGGACTGATCGAGCGCATCAGCCGTGATGCCCGGGTGCCGGTTATCAAACACCTCGATGGTGTCTGTCATGTCTACATCGACGGCCATGCCGACCCCGAAAAGGCACTGAACGTGGCGATCAATGCCAAAACCCAGCGGTACGGTACCTGCAATACGCTGGAAACCCTGCTGGTGGACACCGAGATCGCCGAAGATATTCTGCCCCTGCTGGCCCGGGCTTTTATAGAAAAAGGCGTGGAGCTGCGAGGCTGTGAACGGACCCGGGCTATTGTGGCTGGCCTGGCCGAAGCCACCGAGGCAGACTGGGAGGCCGAATACCTGGCCCCTGTGCTGGCGGTGCGTGTGGTTGACGGACTGGGCGGCGCCATTGACCACATTAACCGTTACAGTTCCCAACATACCGACAGCATCATCACCGAGAACTACACCCGGGCACGCCGGTTCATCACCGAAGTGGATTCCAGTTCGGTAATGGTTAATGCCTCAACGCGTTTTGCGGATGGCTTCGAGTACGGCCTGGGCGCCGAAATCGGCATCTCCACCGACAAGATTCACGCCCGGGGACCGGTGGGGCTAGAGGGTCTGACATCCCAGAAATACGTGGTCTTCGGTGACGGACATATCCGGACCTGATGGCCATGCAGGTGATTTATGGCGGAACCTTTGATCCGGTACATCATGGCCACCTCAGGCTGGCCCTTGAAATCAGTGACCGTCTCGACGTGGACTACGTCAGCCTGGTGCCCTGTCATATTCCGCCGCATCGGGGGCAGACCGGGGCTTCGTCGAGCCAGCGTCTGGAGCTGCTGAGGCTGGCGGTGGCGAACGAGCGCCAGTTACGGATTGACGACCGGGAGCTGGCAAGAAAGGGCGCCTCCTATACGGCCGACACCCTGCGTCAACTCCGGGCCGAGCTTGGACCGGCCGAGCCTCTGGTGATGGTGGTTGGCACCGATGCCTTCGCGGGTTTCGACCGCTGGCTGGAGTGGCGGCAGATCCCGGAGTTGGCTCATGTGGTGGTGGTCCGTCGGCCAGGCCCGGCGCTGGACCCATCAGGCGAACCGGCCCGGTTGCTGGCGGAGCGAGGCGTGGAGGGCCCTGAAACCTTGCATGACTGCCCCTGCGGCCACTTTCTCGAGCTGGATCCGCCGCTTCTGGATATTTCCGCCACCGGCATACGGGAACGTATTGCTGATGGCCGCTCACCCCGCTACCTGATGCCAGACCCGGTCTGGGCGGAAATTCGCCGCCAGAGGCTCTATGGTGCCTGCCCCGATGGGAACTTTTAATGCTACAATCGCGGTTGAATATGACATTTCGGGCGGCCATACCGGCAAACGCCCGTCCAACAGGGTGATTATGCAGGCAGAGCAACTGAAAGATCTGGTAATTAATGCGCTTGAAGATGTGAAAGCACAGGACATCAGCGTGATCGATGTCCGTGACCGCACCAGTGTCACCGACTTCATGGTTCTGGCATCCGGAACCTCCAACCGACATGTGAAATCTCTCGCCGATTCCATCGTGGCCGAAGCCAAGGAACAGGGTGTGCGCGCGAGTAATGTTGAAGGGGCCGGTGTCAGTGACTGGATCCTTGTGGACCTGGGCGATGTGGTTGTTCACGTGATGATGCCTGCCACACGGGAGTTTTACGATCTGGAGCGCTTCTGGCGCGATGCTCCGGATCTTGGTGTTGCGGGCAGCGAATAATCATGCGGTTACGCCTGATCTGTGTGGGGCAGAAAATGCCCGACTGGGTCAGTACCGGATTCGGAGATTACAGCCGCCGCATGCCACCGGAGCTACCCGTGGAACTGGTTGAAATTCCGGTCGCCCACCGGGGCAAGAATCCCGATATTCCCAGACTGATGCAGCGGGAAAGCGACGCCATCCTGGCCGCCACCGGTCCGAAAGACCGCGTGATTGCACTGGAGGTTGGCGGTCGGCCCTGGTCGACTGAAAAACTCGCGGCGCAACTGGAAAACTGGCAACAGGATGGCCGCGATGTCAGCTTTCTGGTGGGCGGCCCGGATGGCCTGGCTGACGCTTGCCGGAAGCGGGCCGATCAGCAATGGTCGTTGTCGCCGCTCACTTTGCCCCATCCCCTGGTGCGTATTATTCTGGCGGAACAACTGTACCGGGCCTGGTCGATCACCCGCAACCACCCGTATCACAGGGCTTAGGGGGTAGGGTTATGCCATGGGGGGAATTCAAGGATACGGCGGCGGAGCGCCGGCTCTTCCAGCGCCGGACCCTGGTGATGCTGGTCTTCGTGATGCTGGCGATTGGCGGGCTCATGGCGCAGATGTATCAGCTTCAGGTCGTGGAGCATGAGCTATATACCACCCTCTCGGACAAGAACCGCATGCAGGTCCAGTCCGTGCCGCCCCCCCGAGGGCTGGTTTACGACCGCAATGGCATCCTGCTGGCGGAGAACCGGCCTGTTTTCAGTGTCACGCTCGTACCCGAGCGGGTGCAGGGCATGGACGACACCCTGGCTCGGCTTGGCAGTATCCTGGAGATTTCCGAGGAAGACCGTGAACGTTTCCAGCGCCGGATTCAGGAACCCCGCCGTCCTTTCCAGGAGATTCCCCTTCGCTACGATCTCAATGAACAGGAGATAGCCCGCCTCGCGGTGCATCGCCATGAGCTCCCGGGGGTGGAAGTCAAGGCCGAGCTGGTTCGTTTCTACCCGCACAGCGAACTGACGGCCCATGCTCTGGGCTTTGTCGGGCGCATTAACCGGGACGAGTTGCAGCGGATCGATCCCGTCAACTATGCCGGCACCAACTACATTGGCAAGTCGGGCATCGAACGCTTCTACGAAGAGATCCTCCACGGTGAGGTTGGCTATCAGCATGTCGAAACCAACGCCCGGGGCCGGATTCTCAGGGTCCTTGAGCGCGAGAATCCGGTGCCCGGAGAGGATCTGCAGCTGCATCTGGATTTAAGACTGCAGCAGCGGGCTTACCAACTTCTCGACGGTCGCCGGGGCGCCATCATTGCCATTGAGCCCGATACCGGCGGCATTCTGGCGCTGGCCAGTGTGCCGGGCTTTGACGCCAATAAATTCGTTACCGGTATCAGCGTCAATGATTACCGGGAACTGAGCGAGAGCAAGGACAAGCCCTTGTTCAACCGGGCCCTGCGAGGCCAATACCCACCCGGCTCCACACTAAAGCCGATGCTCGCGGTTGCTGCTCTTGACAGTGGTGCGACCAACCGGGATTACACCATCTGGGATCCCGGATACTTCCGCCTGAACGAGGGCGGACGGGTCTGGCGCGACTGGAAGCGAACGGGACATGGCTGGGTCGATCTTAAAGCTGCAGTGGCCGAATCCTGCGATGTCTATTTTTATCAGATGGCGGTCGAGATGGGCGTGGATACCATGCACAGCTACCTGTCTTATTTCGGTTTCGGAGAGGATGCTACCCTTGATGTTGCGGGAGCTCTGAGCGGCCTGCTCCCTTCCAGGGACTGGAAACGGGCAGTGCGGAACCAGCCCTGGTATCCGGGGGATTCCGTGAACCTGGGGATTGGTCAGGGATTCATGCTGGCAACACCACTGCAGCTGGCGACGGCGACAGCCCTTATCGCCAACCGTGGCGAGTGGGTAGAACCGAGGCTGCTGAAAGATATCAAGGGGGATCGCCCGGTCGAGGGGTTTCTGCCCACCAAAAACCACGAACCCCTTGTGCTGAAGAACCCGGATGACTGGGAATATGTGGTGGAAGCCATGGCCGGGGTGATGCACGGCCCGAAAGGTACCGCCCGGAGGGCCGGACGCGGGGCACCTTACAAGATGGCAGGTAAAACCGGCACTGCCCAGGTGTTCAGCCTTGCCGAAGACGAGGAGTATGACGCGGACGAGGTCCGCGAGCGGCTGCGTGATCACGCGCTTTTCATCGGCTTCGCACCGGTCGACAACCCTCGAATTGCCGTTGCCGTGATCGTTGAAAACGGCGGCAGCGGCAGCGGCACCGCGGCACCTGTGGCGCGGGCCCTGTTTGATTCCTGGCTCCTGGAATATGAACAGACAGCTAGTGCACTGGTCAGCGGCGTTGACGAGGTGGCCAACTGATGGCGTTCAGAGCGTTACTGGATTCAACGGCGAGCAACCCTCTTGGCCGGAACCGAAGTATCTGGACCGCGCTGCACCTGGATCCAATCCTTTTGCTGCTGCTGCTTCTGCTGGTTTCCGGGGGGCTGTTTGTGCTTTACAGCGGTGCCGACCGGAACCTCGAGGTCGTCAAGGCCCAGGGTATACGGTTGGGTGTGGCGTTTGTGGTGATGCTGGTGTTTGCCCAGATGGATCCCCAGGTTTTCCGGCGCTGGGCGCCCTGGCTATATGGGATTGGCATTGTTGCATTGATGGCTGTTCTGTTGGTGGGCGTCGGTGCCAAGGGCGCCCAGCGTTGGCTGGCAATACCAGGTCTGCCCCGTTTTCAGCCTTCTGAACTGATGAAGCTTGTGGTGCCCATGATGGCGGCCTGGTACCTGTCCAGGCACTTCCTGCCACCCAGGTTTCGGCATATTGCTATCGGGCTGGCCATTGTTCTGGTGCCCATGGTTATGATCATACAGCAGCCAGATCTGGGAACCTCGCTGCTGGTGGGCCTGGCCGGCATCTTCGTGGTGTTTTTCGCCGGCATAAGCTGGAAACTGATCACGGCGTTCCTGGCCATGGTATCCGTGTCGGCTCCGGTGATGTGGTTCTTCGTCATGAGGGAATACCAGAAACAGCGGGTACTGACGCTCCTGGATCCGCAAAGTGACCCCCTCGGCGCCGGCTGGAACATCATCCAGTCCAAGACCGCCATTGGTTCCGGAGGCTTCGATGGCAAAGGCTGGTTGCAGGGCACCCAGTCACATCTCGAATTCCTGCCGGAAAGTCATACCGACTTCATTGTTGCGGTGCTGGCGGAGGAATTCGGGTTTGTGGGTATGCTGATCCTGATGACGGTGTATTTCCTGATAATCCTCCGATGCCTGTACATTGCGGCGACGGCCCAGGATTCTTTCAGTCGTCTTCTGGCCGGTGCGCTCACCATGACGTTCTTTATCTACATTTTCGTGAATGTCGGAATGGTAAGTGGACTTTTGCCCATCGTTGGTGTGCCATTGCCCCTGATCAGCTATGGTGGCACCTCGAGTGTCACCCTGATGGCAGCGTTTGGTGTCCTGATGTCGATTCATACCCACCGGCGAATGATAGGCGCCTGACCGGGGCAATCGCACCATGGTGGACGGTTAATGGTGACTCAGGCGGAGAGCCCGTTACAATGAAAGTCAGGTCAACGTAAAACTGATGGCGGTTACCAGTGTAGCCAAGAGGAATTCCGGACAATGAACTTCAGGCCCTCCTTCTTTCTCCTGCTGACGATTGTCGCGTCGCTGATGCTCGGCGGCTGCGCATCGGCCCCGGAAGCGGACCATTCGTCCCGCTATACCCTGTCGACCGACAGGGCGCCTTCAGGCAGCTTCAATGTTTCCGGGCTTGGCGATGCGGTGCCGGTTTACGAGCCTCACCGACGGGCAGGCAACAAATCGCCCTACAAGGTCTGGGGCAAGCAGTACCATGTGCTCGGCAGCAACGACGGTTATGTCGCCCGGGGTATGGCGAGCTGGTATGGCGAGAAGTTCCATGGCCACAAGACCTCGAACGGCGAAACCTTTAACATGTATGCCATGTCCGCGGCGCATAAATCCCTGCGGATCCCTGGTTATGCCCGGGTAACGAATCTTGATAACGGTCGCTCGGTGATCGTCCGGGTCAACGACCGTGGGCCCTTCCACAGCGACAGAATTATTGACCTGTCCTACGCCGCTGCCAAGAAGCTGGGTTACCAGGCCCGGGGGACAGCGCGGGTGGAAGTCGCCGCCATTACCGTCAGGCCGGACGGTACCATGTTCATTGCCGGTGAGCCTTATTCCCCCGGAGACCCGGTTGGATACGCAGAAAGCCGTGTGAAGGCAAGCGGTGACACGACAATGACCAAGCGGTCCTTGTTTGTGCAGCTGGGTTCCTTCAGCAGCCGGGATCCGGCTGAAAAGTTGCTCAGCCAGGCAAGGGCGGTGTTGGAAAAC
>JAXHUV010000124.1:0-6863 GCA_034189445.1 Pseudomonadota bacterium | reverse complement strand
AAAACGGCTCATATTTCCCGGCTTTTTCGTTGCATAGAACCACTATGCGCCTCAAAATCCAGAAAACCTGCGCTCGCTTTCCCACCTTGCTCGCGACGATTGCTTAAGTCCGACAGGCTGCCAGGTTCACGGTACCGCATCAGATGAGGGCTGGCCAGCAAATGCCGGGCAGTCAGCCGGTTGTTAAGGCCGTCGAACCTCGTGTTATGCGGTCACGATCACACGAATGCCTTCCAACGCCAGGCTGGCGTGACCTATGGCGTCTTTCGCCGCCTCGAGCTGGTTGCGGAAAAAGTCGATTTCTTCCTCGCGGATCGCCGGATTCACTTTCTGTAATGCCTCCAGCCTCTGGATTTCCGGTTCGAGGCTGGCAGACAATTGTTCGAGGGCGTGAGTTTTCAGAGGCCCCAGGTGAGGCTCTGACAACCGCTCAACGTGATCCACCATGGTTTCGACCTGCGGTCGGATCCGGGGCACGATGGCCTGGGCCGTGCGCCGGCGGATATTCGAGCACAGGTCGTTCAACCGGTCATGGGGCAAAGCCCCCGACAATTCCTTGCCATTCACGTCGACCAGCAGCCGTAACGGTGAAACCGGCAGGTAGCGGGTCAGTTGCAGGGCTTCCGGCGCCGGGCAGTGCACGGCAAACAACGCTTCCATCAACAACGTTCCCGGCGGCAGGGCTTTTACCGAAAGGCTGGCGAGCGCGGCCTTGCCAAGACCGGAACTGGTGACCGAGTCCATCACCCCGGTGACCATCGGGTGTTCCCAGCTCATAAATGCCAGGTCTTCCCGCTCCAGGGCATTTTTTCGATCCCAGGTCACGGTGATCCCGTCTTCGGGCAGTTCGGCGACATGGCCAGCCTGGTATTGCTCACCGGGACGCAGAATGTCGGAATGATCGCCGTGGTCGTCCACATCCACCCCGAGTATGTCGAAGGCTTCCATCATGTAATCCCGAACCCGGGCCTCGCCTTCCTCCTCTTCAATGGCGGCAATCAGATCCTCTGCCACCTCGGGGCGGCAGGAATTCAGCTCGATCAGGGCATCACGGCCATTTTGCAGCAGGGTTTTGAGACGTTTCGACTCTTCCGCAGAGGCTTTAACCAGCTCGTCAACAACGCTGGAGTCACCATCAATGGCCTGCTGCCATTGGGCCTGGACGACTTCCTGAACAGCAACCCCCACGGAGCAACTTTCGGCAAAGGCATTCAGACCCTCGTGGAACCAGCGAAACTGTACCTCCTGGCTGGTATCACGCAGATAGGGAACGTGGATATCAATGGCTTCTGTCTGACCGATCCGGTCCAGCCGGCCGATGCGCTGCTCCAGCAGATCCGGGTTGGCCGGCAGATCGAACAGCACCAGGTGATGGGCAAACTGGAAGTTGCGGCCCTCGCTGCCAATTTCAGAACAGATCAGTGCCTGGGCACCCTGCTCCGTGTCGGCAAAGTAGGCCGCAGCCCGGTCTCTCTCGATCAGGCTCAGGTGTTCATGGAAGGCGGCACTGCGGATGCCCGCTCGCAGTTGGAGATAATGCTCCAGGGCCATGGCGGTTTCCGCGCTGGCACAGATAACGACGACCTTTGCGGGACGCAGACCTACAAGCTTTTTCTCAAGCCACGCCACCCGGGGATCATCCGCCAGCCACTGCTCCTCGGGCACCCGTTGCTCCGGGGTCAATCCCTGAACATCTGAAGCCTGCCCTTCGTATATGGTCGGGCACGGCAAAGGCTCCGGGTTGGGGCGGCGGTCGGGGAATCCCTGGATGGCCGCCCGAGTGTTCCGGAACAGCACCCGGCCGGTACCATGGCGATCCAGCAGGGCATCGATTATCGATTGCCGTGGGTTGTCACCGGCCAGTAGCTGGTCCAGCTCTCCTCCCAGCCATTCCCGCAGCAGTTTCTGGTCTCCGGCACTGATTTCGGATTCCTGGACCAGAAGCCGGCGGACAACAGAGTTGATAACCTCGTACTGCTGCTCCTCTTTCCGGAAGGCGTCCAGATCATGGAAACGGGCCGGGTCCAGCAGCCGCAACCGGGCGAAGTGACTGGCAACACCTACCTGCTCCGGCGTCGCCGTCAGCAACAGCAGGCCCCGGCTGATCGCCGACAATTCCTCAACGATCTGGTATTTCGGACTGACCTCTTCCGGGCTCCAGACCAGGTGGTGGGCCTCGTCCACAATCATCAGATCCCATTCGGCCTTCAGGGCATCTTCCCTTGCCTTCTGGTTTTTCTCAAGAAAACCGAGACTGCAGAGCACCAGCTGATCGCCCTCAAAGGGATTGAACGCGCCTTCGTCGCCAAAAATATGGTTAACCAGGGCATCAACGTCGCTTTCCTGCGCTTTCAGGGCCTGGTAGCGACCCTGATCAACAATGGAGAAACGCAGATTGAAGCGGCGAAGCATTTCCACCAGCCATTGATGTGTGAGGGAATCCGGCACCAATAGAAGAGCGCGTTTTGCCCGCCCGGTGTGCAGTTGATAGTGCAGGATCAGCCCCGCCTCGATGGTTTTGCCCAGGCCGACTTCATCGGCCAGAAGAACTCGTGGTGCATGGCGCCGGGCAACCTCATGGGCAATATAGATCTGGTGCGGCAGGTGTTGGGTGCGCGCTCCAATCAGCCCCTGGGCGGGGGACGCCCGCAGCCGGTTCATATGCTGAAGTGTCGCAAACCTCAGACGAAAAGCGCCGTTGCGATCGAACTGGCCCGCGAACAGCCGCTGGTGCGGCGCTGAAAAATTCACGGAACCGGCCAGCTTTACTTCGGAAATTTCATGCAGATCGGTGCCATCGTCGGCGTGGTACATGACCACACCGCCGAGATCTGCAACCGCGCGAACCCTGTACCGCTCGCCGTCAAAGGTCTCAATCTCCTCGCCCAGCTGATAGATGATGCGGGACAGGGGTGCGTTATCAATCGCGTAGGTGCGCTCCTCGTCGGCGGCGGGAAACCCGAGGGTCACCCGGCGCCCGGAAATATCCGTGACAATTCCGAGCCCCAGGCCGGTATCACTGTGGCTGACCCAGCGCTGGCCAATAACAAATTCCGATGTGTCCAAGAAACCTCCAGATCAATCAAGTTCTTGTGGCGCCGTTTTCACGCACCCAGTAAGCCGTTGCCCCGCACACCGCCGCCGGCACCACAAACAGGTTCAGCACCGGCACCATGGCGGCCAGTGCTACGGGCAGGCCAAACCCGAGGGCGGACAACCGCGTATCACCGAGCAATCGACGCAAGGCCGGAAAACTGACCTTATGGTTGTCTGCGGGATAGTCCACGTATTGCAGAGCCATCATCCAACTATTGAAAAGAAACCAGAGAACAGCTACAACCAGATTAATAACCGGTATCAAACCGATAATAAGCAGACCGATGGCCCGCGGCAGGTAATACAGAATTTTCTGGACCTCACGCCAGAGTGCGCGGGGGATGTCTTTGATAATGAAAGCCCAGCTGTCGTCGGTGTTCACCTCCTGGCCAGTCAGGTGTTTCTCCGTCAGCTCGGCAAGGTAGCCATAAAAAGGGGAGCCAATCAGGTTGGCAACAATCACAAAGCCATAGGCCAGCATCAACACGATGACCGCGCCGTAAAGAATCCAGAACATCCAATCCATTGCCTGCAGCCAGGCCCAGTCCGGCAGCCAGGCCATGGCGGCGTCAATCAGGTTGGCAAAGAGCTCCCCCAGAAAGAAAAACAGCGATCCGAAGAGCATAATATTGATAACCAGTGGAATAATGACGAACAATCGCAGACCAGGCTGACGAATCAGGCGGAAACCTTCACCCAGGTAGCCAAGTCCACGAAAAAAATTACCCTTGAGCATCGCTGGCAGGACCTCCGCTTCAATGACAATGACGGGGCGCAAAGCATATCATGTTGTCAATACTCCCACAGCCCGCGAACGCTCAGGACGTTTTCCGATGGATACATTGAAACAACAACTGACCAGCCTGCTGCAGTGCCGCTCCCTTTGGCGGACTGCCTTTGTAATTTCCCTGCTGGCCATTGGGTTTCTCGCAACAACCGGCAATCCTTACCCCATCCCCTCATCGTCAAGCGACAAGGTAAACCACCTGATTGCCTTCCTTGAGCTCACCATCCTGACACGCCTGGCCTGGCCGGAATTACGGGCAATCTGGTTTGCACCGGCGCTGCTTGGTTTTGGCCTGAGCATCGAAGTCATCCAGGCAAACCTGCCTTACCGGGAATTTTCTCTGGCGGATCTGGCTGTGGACGGCGCAGGTATCGCCATCGGACTCCTCCCCTGGCCCGGCATTCACAAAATCGGAAAATCGGACTTGCGAAATTCGCCAGAATCTATGTGAGACATCTCTTACAAAAACGTGAGGAGCTGCAGTGTACTCACGTGCGCAAGGGTGTAACTGCTTCCCTGGGAAACATTTAACTTTCTGATAAGCCGATTTTACAGAATAAGCCCACCGCTAGCAGCCTTAAGCCCGACAGGCTGCTGGATGAGCGGAGAGGCCTGCATACTTCATACGTTTGTCATAATCCAATTGGTATAGTGTTTATACCAAGGATGACAGGGAAAAGGACGACGCACTGATGCACCCCGGCACGGATTGCAGGGAGAGGCAAGGACACAAGGATGCCTCGCTTAAGGGGTAACTATTCAGTTTGGATAGCGGGTTCGGATGCCAGCACCACGGAGTGGTTCAGGGATCTTGCAACATGGCTGTTGCCCAATGCGCAGGGATGCGCCGACCCGTTCCGATAAAGGGTAACCGCATGGTTGCCTTTTATTTTTTAAGAGGCCGCTTTTCTGCTTCGGTTTTGTTACTGGTCAACCCCACCAAATTAATGCATATCTGATTGAACTCCTGACTCGGGTGGAATGAGGGCGCGACAAGCAGAAAACAGCCATTTCCGCTATACTGTCGCCTTTATCCAACGACTGGTTTACCGCTGAAATGGCAAGCAGATCCGACACCGACGACTACCTTTCCCTGTTCCTGAACGACGTGCCGCTGATGGACGTCCGGGCACCCGTGGAATTCAGTCGTGGCAGCTTCCCGAATACCGAAAATGCACCGCTGATGAACGACGAGGAGCGCCACCGGGTTGGCATCCGTTATAAGGAAAAAGGCCAGGACAAGGCCATTGAGCTGGGCCATCAGCTGGTATCCGGTGATATCAAGGCCCAGCGCATTGAGGCCTGGAAGCGCTTCGTGGCCCGCCACCCCGAGGGTTATCTGTTCTGCTTCCGGGGTGGCCTGAGGTCACGGCTCGCCCAGCAGTGGATCCGGGATGCCGGCCTTGACTACCCACGGGTCAAAGGCGGCTACAAGGCACTGCGCCGGTTTTTGATAGACAGCCTGGAAGCGCAGATCGAATCCGGTGAATTCCGTATTCTCGGCGGGCGTACCGGAACCGGCAAAACGCGGGTTCTGAAGCAGCTCCCGAATCCGGTGGATCTTGAAGGTCTGGCCAATCACCGGGGCTCCAGTTTCGGGCGCCAGGTGACCCCCCAACCTTCCCAGATCGATTTCGAGAACCGGCTGGCCGTGGCCATACTCAAAGCCCGCCATTTCAACGATGGCCCGGTGTACCTGGAGGATGAAGGCCGCCTGGTGGGGCGTTGTGCCCTGCCCCAATCCCTCAGGAATCGTATCGCCGAGTCACCCCTGATGGTTCTGGAACAACCAATGCAGGAGCGCATTGCCATCATCCGGGAAGACTATGTTGAGGGCATGTATGCAAATTACGTGAACCGCGACGGGGCCGAAGCGGGTTGGCTGAATTTCCGGGACTACCTGTTAAGCGCCATTGACCGCATTCGCAAGCGTCTGGGCGGTGAGCGGCACAAGCAGCTTCGCGGCCTGATGGAAGAGGCCCTCGGGCAACAGGAAACCACCGGTCGGACTGACGCCCATAACGCCTGGATTCAGGCGTTGCTGCAGGATTACTACGATCCCATGTACGATTACCAACTGAGCCAGAAAAAGGGCAGGATTCTTGTCCGGGGAAGTCCCTGGACCCTTCTCGATTGGGCCAGTAAGAGCTCGGTTGCGCAAGAGCAACTGCCTGGATATTCCGCCTGCGATACACGCCCCTGACATTTGTCTCCTCTATTATTTGTTATAAAATTTGTCTCCTCTATTATTTGTTATATAAAGAGGTGGACAAATCACATTGTTTCAGTATGTTATCCGTGGGTCCGATCGTTATCAAAAATACCAACGAACAAGGAGTCCTTTATGGAAGACCTGTTTGGCGCCGAGGGAAGCACCTCGGAACTTATGAATCAGGCGATCTCTTTGATCATGACCTACGCGCCCAAAGTGTTACTCGCCGTGGTTACCCTGATTGTTGGCCTGTGGCTGATCAACCGGTTGGTCGGTGTCCTCGACAGCAAACTGGGTAAAAAAGACCCTACTCTGAACAAGTTTCTGTGTGGCCTGACCAGTGCCATTCTGAAAATACTGCTGGTCATTTCCGTCGCCTCCATGATCGGAATTGCGACGACATCCTTTATCGCTGTTATCGGTGCTGCCGGCCTGGCGGTTGGCCTGGCGCTTCAGGGCAGCCTCGCCAACTTCGCCGGCGGCGTACTGATCCTGATTTTCAAGCCCTTCAAGGTGGGTGACACGATCGAGGCCCAGGGCTATCTTGGCGCAGTTGACGAAATCAGCATTCTCTACACAATTGTAAACACTTTCGACAACCGCAGAATTGTCATTCCCAATGGCAGCCTTTCGAATGCCACGCTTGTTAACGTCAGCATCTATGACAAGCGTCGCTGCGACATGACCTTTGGCATCAGTTATAACGATGACATTGATAAAGCCAAGGATATTCTCAAACGCTTGATGGAAGAGGATGAGCGATCACTT
>JAXHUV010000123.1:0-6916 GCA_034189445.1 Pseudomonadota bacterium | reverse complement strand
TGACTCCGCTGCATATTCCGGCGAATTCGTTCATGGGTGCTTTGCTGTTAGCATATAAGCAATCGCAATCCTGATACCAGCCAACGGAAGCCCATGCCTCACCACCTGATGAATCTGCGCCATGTACCCGATGACGAGGCCGACGAAATCCGGGCCCTGTTCGACCAACACGGGGTTCGCTATTATGAGACGCCGCCGAGCCGCTGGGGCATCAGCATGGGGGGCTTCTGGGTGCACGATGACGATGAGGCAGCCCGGGCCCGGCCATTGCTGGAGGCGTACCAGAGGCAGCGCCGAGACCGGCAGAGGGAGGATTTCCGTGCGCGTCAGGCCCGGGGCGAGGTGGGGTTCCGGCACAGCTTCCGACAGAAGCCGGTGACCATCCTTGCGGCTTGCTTCGCCATCGTGGTGATTCTGGTGCTGGTTCTCGCGCCTTTTATTCGTCTGGGCTAGCCTGTCGGACTTAAGGTTGATCTACTGCGCCGGTGGCACTGATGGTGGTGAATGGTTACCGGCCTGCGGCCGTTCCAAACCTCTGACCGAGGTTGGAAAGTCTGGTAAGTTCCTGCCATTTCATCGTCCTGTAACCGAAGATCCGGCATTTTCAGTGGGTTCTACTACTAATATCGCAATCAAAGGTTGCCAAAAAGTGGTATGTTAGCAGACCTGTCAAAAGTTCCGAAATCAGTCATGGCAAAGGCCAGACGTCCAAAAGATGCCTGGCCCCGCCGTGGCCGTCCTGAACCCACCCAATAGCCTGAGGACGAAAATGACATCATCCAAAGCCAAGATTGTTTACACACTGACGGACGAGGCGCCAGTCCTGGCTACCCGTTCCCTGCTTCCCATTCTGGAAACCTTCGCCAGGCCGGCCGGCATCAACTTTGAAACCAGTGACATCTCTCTGGCGGCGCGTATTCTTGCCACGTTTCCAGACTACCTGGAGGAAAGTCAGCGGGTTCCGGATGCCCTCGCTGAACTGGGTGAATACACCAGGGACCCAGATGCCAACATCATCAAGCTGCCGAACATCAGTGCTTCTGTGCCGCAGCTGAACGCGGCTATCAAGGAGCTGAACGCTCAGGGCTACAAGGTGCCCGAGTACAGGGAAGAGCCGAAGACCGACGAAGAGAAGGAAGTTAAAGCCCGTTACGCCAGGGTACTGGGCAGTGCAGTCAATCCGGTATTGCGTGAAGGCAACTCCGATCGTCGCGCCCCGGCGGCAGTTAAAGCCTATGTCCGCAAGCATCCGCATTCCATGGGTGAATGGAGCGCCGACTCCGGGACCCACGTAGCCCATATGAACGACGGCGATTTCTACTCCGCCGAGCAGTCCGTGACTCTGGACAAGGCTACAACCGCCCGGATTGTTTTCGAAAACGCCAAGGGCGAGACGTCTGTTTTAAAACCCGAACTGCCGTTGCTCGAAGGCGAAGTCCTGGACGGCACCTTCATGAGCAAGAAGGCCTTGTGCCAGTTCTTTGAGGAGCAGATCGAAGACTGCAAGAAGAATGACATCATGTTCTCCCTTCACCTGAAGGCCACCATGATGAAGGTGTCCGATCCGGTAATCTTCGGCTATGCGGTGAAGTGCTTCTATAAAGAGTTGTTCGAGAAGTACGGTGACCTGTTCGAAGAAATTGGTGTGACTGCCAACAACGGCCTGTCTTCTGTGGAAGAGAAGATTCAGCAGCTGCCGGAAAACAAGCAGAAGGAAATCAAGCAGGACCTGGCGCAGATCTACAAGGATCGTCCGAAAATCGCCATGGTGGATTCCGACAAGGGTATCACCAACCTGCATGTACCGAGCGACGTCATCGTCGATGCCTCCATGCCGGCGATGATCCGCAGCTCCGGCAAGATGTGGGACAGCGACGGTGGCATGCGCGATACCAAGGCGGTACTGCCGGACCGTTCCTACGCCACCATCTATCAGCAAACCATCGACTTCTGTAAGAAGCACGGTGCCTTCGATCCGACCACCATGGGCACCGTACCGAATGTTGGTCTGATGGCGCAAAAAGCCGAAGAGTACGGCTCCCACGACAAGACCTTCATCATGAAGGAAGCCGGTACCGTTCGCGTAATCGCCGACGACAAGGTGCTGATGGAGCACAAGGTCGGGGAAGGCGATATCTGGCGTGCCTGCCAGACCAAAGACGTGCCAATCCGTGACTGGGTGAAGCTGGCGGTGAACCGTTCACGGGCCAGTGGCATGCCGGCCATCTTCTGGCTGGACAGCAACCGGGCTCACGATGCCGAGCTGATCAAGAAGGTGGAAACCTACCTGAAAGAGCATGACACCGATGGTCTGGATATCCAGACCATGGCACCGGATGACGCGATCAACTACACCATGGAGCGCTTGATCCGAGGCGAAGACACCATTTCTGTGACTGGTAACGTGCTGCGAGACTACCTGACGGACCTGTTCCCGATTCTGGAACTGGGCACCAGTGCGAAGATGTTGTCCATTGTACCGCTGCTTAGCGGTGGTGGCCTGTACGAGACCGGTGCTGGCGGCTCTGCGCCCAAGCACGTGCAACAGCTGATTAAAGAGAACCACCTGCGTTGGGATTCGCTGGGTGAATCTCTGGCTACGGCTGTGTCCCTGGAGGAGCTGGGTGAGAAACACGACAACGCCCGCGCACGCCTGCTGGGACAGACTCTGGACAAGGCCACTGAGCGCCTGCTGGAGAATAACCAGTCGCCGTCCCGTAAGGCTGGTGAACTGGACAACCGCGGCTCCCACTTCCACCTGGCCCGTTACTGGGCGAAGGAACTGGCTGACCAGGAGAGCGACAAGGAATTGCAAGAGTTCTTCGCCAAGTTGTCTGCGCAGCTGGAAGAGAACAAGGACCAGATCCTGGAACAACTGACTGTGGTTCAGGGCCATCCGGTGGACCTCGGTGGCTACTATCATCCGCCGATGAACAAGGTCTGCGAAGTTATGCAGCCGAGCAGTACGCTGAACAAGATCCTTGAAGGTGCCCGCGCATCCGTGAAGTAACGCCGCGTCGGAGCATCCGGGGTAATGCCCGGGTGCCATCAAAAAAACGGAGAGCCCGCAAGGGTTGTCCGTTTTTTTGTTTGCCGTACCGGGTGATCAGTCTTAGTCGGGGTCTTCCTGATCGCCGCCTGAAGCGTTTGGTTCAGAGAGTCCTGAGCTGGGCTTCCAGAATGCCCAGTACCGATGACTGGATGTCGCGGAAATCCGTCAGTGTCTGGGTGCGCTGGATCACTTCCTCGCGGTTTTCATCAAGCCGCTCCAGTTTCGGCACAACCCGGCGGATGCCCTCGGTGATCACTTCATAGGGATAATGGTGGTCCTGGATACTGAGCTTGTTTATCTCGGCCACTTCCTGGCTGAAGATGCTGATGATGTCGTACAGCATGTCTTTGTGGTGAATGCTGCTGGCTTCCCAGTAGGCGTCGTCCAGCAGTTCCAGCAGCGACAGATATTCACGGAGGGTATCCGCCACGGATGTCTGGGTCATGGGAGCTCCTGTCGGTGGGCGGTGGGCGATGTCGTATCTACCGCAAACTATAGCAGGCCTTCCGTCGCCTGAATGCTTAGCAGCCTTTATGGCTGGTTTTTTTGGGGTAGTGTGATCTCCGTAGCCGCCACTTCTTGTTGGTACAGATTTTCCTGGCTGTTCTGGTCCAGGGTAATCCTCTCCCAGGTCTTGTGGAGGATCAGGGCGTCGTTTGCCGCCCGATGAACTGGCAGGCCAAGTTCCGTAATCACCTGCTGGCGAAGCGCCGGCCACTGGCGTACCTGCCGGGTGTCCAGCAGTGCGGAAATAGACTCCAGCTGAAAAACCGGGCTGATGCGGGCCGCCCTGAACAATCGATGCAGCCAAAAACTGTCGAACGTCCAGGCATCACAAAACACCTGCTCAGGCAACAGCTTATTCAGTGCCAGGGCCACTTCACCCAATGCAATACCATTCGTTTCCAGGGCCTCACGGGATATGCCGTGTAACTGTTCAGCGCTTTCCGACCAGTCCTGCCAAAGAACATGGGGGCGGATCAGCCAGCTATGGAGGGTGCCATCCGGCATGCAAATCCCTACCTCGATGGGGTAGCTCGTGATCAGATCAAGGCTTGACGCCTCGAAATCGATAAATGTCGGCTGGATAGTGGTCATGGAGTCAGTGTAGCTGATGAATCGTTTTCGCTGAGTTTACCCGCCCTGTCACCGAGACGCGAACTCAACCAGTGCCTGCACTGTTACAATATGGCCATGCATTGTAAAAGCCCGATGACAGCAACAGGCGTCGGGCGCGACGGTCAACCAAGCCACACCCAATCGCACCATACGGGGAGCCCGCATGACAGACACCGTGGTTGTAATTTATTCCGGAGGCATGGACTCCTATACTCTGCTGCACTTGGCCAGAGAGCGTGGGTATCAGGTGCATGCGCTATCTTTCAATTATGGTCAGCGCCACGTCCGGGAGCTGGCGTGTGCGCGTTCGGTGTGCGAGACCCGGGGCATACCCCACAGGGTGATCGATATCCGAGCCATGAGTGAGGTGATGGCGGGTTCCGCGTTGACTTCGGATCTGGATGTACCGGAAGGCCACTATGAAGAAGACAGCATGAAAGCGACTGTTGTGCCGAACCGCAACATGATCCTCCTGTCGCTGGCAACCGGTTATGCCGTGACGCTGGGTGCCGGCGCTGTCTGGTACGGAGCTCACGGTGGCGATCATGCCATCTACCCGGACTGTCGCCCGGAGTTCGTGGAAAAAATGGACGCGGTCTGCCGCGTGGCCAATTACCAACCAGTGGCCATTGAGGCACCCTTCATGGCCATGGACAAGGGGCGGATCCTGGCCGAAGGCCTGCGCCTGGGACTGGATTATTCGCAGACCTGGACCTGTTACAACGGTCGGGCGCAGGCCTGTGGCCGTTGCGGCTCCTGCGTTGAGCGCCTGGAAGCATTTGCCGCCAATGGCGTGGCTGATCCTCTGGAGTACGAGGGCGCAAGCTGATGTATCGGGTCAAGGAAGCCTTCTACACCCTGCAGGGTGAAGGCGCCCAGGCCGGTCGCGCTGCCGTGTTCTGTCGTTTCAGTAAGTGCAACCTCTGGACCGGTCGCGAGAAAGACCGGTCCAGTGCGGTTTGCAATTTCTGTGATACCGATTTTGTCGGCACGGACGGCCAGAATGGTGGTCGTTTTGCAACGCCGGAGGCTTTGGCCGGTCACATACGGAGTCTCTGGCCAGACGCGCCGGGCAAGCCCTACGTGGTCTGCACCGGTGGCGAGCCCCTGTTACAGCTGGATACGGCTCTGATCGAAGCATTCCATCGGGAAGGGTTCGAAGTAGGGGTTGAGACCAATGGTACCCTGCCGGCCCCCGAAGGCATTGACTGGCTCTGCGTCAGCCCCAAGGCCGATGCGCCAGTGGTGATCAAGGCTTGTGACGAGCTGAAACTGGTGTATCCGCAGCCCCTGGCGATGCCTGAACGGTTCCTGGGCATCCGCGCGGGCCATTACTTCCTGTCGCCCATGGCCTCTCCCTCGATACCGGAAACGGCCGTGGATGAGATCAAGCAAAGCAATACCCGCCGCGCTACCGATTACTGTCTCGCGAACCCCCAGTGGCGCCTTACTCTGCAGATGCATAAGATCATTGGTATCGACTGATTAACTGAGACCGGCAACGGTTTTCAGGGCCTGTTCGCGTTTGCTGCCAAATCCCAACTGGTCCGGATTAGCCAGCTCGAGCTGTTGTACCAGCGGATCGGGATGCTGGTTGTCGAAGGTGATCCCAAGCTGTGACAGCATGTAGGGGGCGAGTGCGGCACGGGTGGCAACCTCCAGACGGCCATGCTTCATACCATAGTCCCGGGTGATGATCTGTTGCTGGGCTTCTGTCAAACGCTGGTCGGGGGTCACCACCAGGGTAACCTCCCGGTTCCAGTGCTCGTCCTGCTCCCGGCTGTGTCTGGCACGTTGCCGCAGGGCTTCGGGCGAGGTCCGGAAACGGCTCAGGGCAAAATCCCGGAATTCCCGGTTGGAGTCACACCAGGCTCGCAAGTGCCAGCTGTTGCCGGCACAAACCAGCGTGTGGGGTTCAAGAATGCTCTCCACTGCTTCCGGTCGACTCAGGGAGACGTAGCTGGCGCGCAACTGCCTGCCCTGTCGTGTTGCGGTCACCACGGCACGCATGGTTTCCGGCGCAATCACGCGGTTCGGGCCCTGAACCACCGTGCTGCCCGGCAGGTCTATATTCAGAGATTCAAAGGTATTGCTCAGGTTCTGCTGGCGGGCAAGCAGATCCAGATACTCGTTTACCACACCGCGGGTAACCACCGGACTGAATTTCTCCGCCGGCACATAGCCTTTCAGATGGCGGTCATAAACCAGATTGCCTGGCGCCAGTTCGCGCAGGTAGGTGTTGATGTCCTTGGACGCCTGCTGACGACCGATGCCGAAACTGTGACAGATGTGGTTGGTGGTCAGACGACCTTCCCACAGGGCAATGGTTTCAATCAGTCGGTAGCGAAGCAGCAGATCCCAGCGGATTGGCCAGTCCGTTTTTTTCATAACCAGGCGCTCACGATGCAATGAATAGCTTGCTTTAATGTTACCTGCTCCGGCGTATAAGGTCTGTTACGGCACATTAATGTAAAATCTTGTTAAACCCCTCAACGGCGGCCTTTGCGACGCAGTTAACGGGTTTCGGGAAGTGCCTAGTGGTTTCCCGAGCCACTCCTGATTTAATACCAGCAGCCTGTCGGACTTAAGGCTAATCTACTGCGCTGGTGGGAAAACGGCTCATGTTTCCCGGCTTTTTCGTTGCATAGAACCACTATGCGCCTCAAAACCCAGAAAATCTGCGCTCGCTTTCCCACCTTGCTCGTGACGATTGCTTAAGTCCGACAGGCTGCTAGCCGGCAAAGT
>JAXHUV010000122.1:0-6922 GCA_034189445.1 Pseudomonadota bacterium | reverse complement strand
CGGGCCTTCCATGCTGATCGGTCTTGGCGGTGGTGCTGCCTCGTCCATGGATTCGGGTTCCAGTAACGAAAATCTGGATTTTGCCTCGGTTCAGCGGGACAACCCGGAGATGGAGCGTCGGTGCCAGGAAGTGATCGACCGTTGCTGGCAGATGGGTGACAAAAACCCCATCGCATTTATCCATGATGTTGGCGCTGGCGGCCTTTCCAATGCCATGCCGGAGCTCGTGAAGGATGGCGGTCGAGGCGGCAAATTCGAGCTTCGCGATATTCCCAGTGACGAGCCGGGCATGTCACCGCTGGAGATCTGGTGTAATGAATCCCAGGAGCGGTACGTAATGGCAGTGGCTCCGGAAAACCTGGAGCGGTTCGATGCCCTTTGCCGCCGGGAGCGTTGCCCCTATGCGGTGATTGGTGAGGCGACAGAGACTCACCATCTGGAACTGGGTGATTCCTACTTTAACGACAAGCCGGTTGACCTGCCGATGGACGTGCTGTTCGGCAAGTCGCCGCGCATGCATCGGAGTATTAGCCGCGCATCTTTTACCAAGCCCATATTCGACTCCACCAAAGTTGATCTGGATGACGCCATTCGCCGTGTTCTGCGTCTGCCGTCGGTTGGTTCCAAGAGCTTCCTGATTACCATCGGTGATCGGACCATTACCGGCCTTGTTGCCCGGGATCAGATGGTGGGGCCCTGGCAGGTGCCGGTGGCCGATGTGGCGGTTACCGCCACTTCCTTCGATGTCCGCACGGGAGAAGCCATGGCCATGGGCGAGCGCACACCGGTTGCGACGATTGATGCCCCTGCGTCCGGCCGCATGGCAGTGGGTGAAGTGATCACCAACATGGCTGCGGCGCCGATCGGCAAAGTGTCCGATATCCGGCTGTCCGCAAACTGGATGGCAGCTGCCGGACACCCGGGGGAGGATGAAAACCTCTATGAAACCGTTCGTGCGGTCGGCATGGAGCTGTGCCCGGAGCTTGGTATTACGATCCCGGTGGGCAAGGACTCCATGTCCATGAAGACCCTATGGGAAGAAGACGGCGGCGAACAAAAAAGTGTAACGGCGCCGCTTTCACTGATCGTCAGTGGTTTTGCGCCGGTAATGGATGTTGCCAGAACCTTGACTCCCCAGTTGGTGACAGATGCTGGCGAGACCGACCTGATCCTGGTGGATCTCGCCGCGGGCCAGAATCGCCTGGGTGGCTCCGCTCTGGCTCAAGTCTACAGTCAGGTGGGTGCGGTAGCGCCAGACCTGGATGATCCCGAGGACATCAAGGCTTTCTTTGCGGTCATTCAGGGTCTGAACACCGACGGTAAACTGTTGGCCTATCATGACCGTTCGGACGGTGGCCTGTTCGTCACGCTGGCCGAAATGTGCTTTGCCGGCCACTGTGGTGCTGATATCAAGCTGGATAGCCTGGCCGAAGATCGCAGTCAGTTTGCAAGGGAATTGTTTAACGAAGAGCTGGGCGCGGTTATTCAGGTGCGCAGGGAAGACACCAGCTTTGTCCTGCAGCAGTTCTCGGCCGCTGGACTTGGTGAATACATCAGTGTGATTGGTAGCCCGAATAAGGCCGACAGCCTTCGCCTTACCTTCGAAGGTGGCGTGGTGGTGGCTGAGTCTCGCGTGGAGCTTCAGCGCCTCTGGTCCGAGACCAGTTACCGCGTCCAGTCTCTCCGGGATAACGCCGATTGCGCCCGTGAGGAATTCGATAATCTGCTTGATGCGGAAGATCCCGGTCTTCACGCTGAGCTCTCCTACGATATTGACGAAGACGTGGCGGCCACGTACATCAACAAGGGAGCCCGTCCAAAGGTTGCGGTCCTGCGGGAGCAGGGTGTGAATGGTCAGGTTGAAATGGCGGCTGCCTTTGATCGCGCCGGTTTCGATTCTGTCGATGTGCACATGAGCGATCTGCTCTCTGGCCGGGTTACGCTGGATGGCTTTAATAGCCTGGTCGCCTGTGGCGGCTTCTCCTACGGTGACGTTTTGGGTGCCGGTGAGGGCTGGGCCAAATCGATTCTTTTCAGCGACCGGGTCAGGGACCAGTTTGCGGCATTCTTCAATCGTCAGGACACGTTGGCGCTGGGAGTATGCAATGGTTGTCAGATGCTTTCGAACCTGCATGAACTGATTCCAGGCAGTGCAGGCTGGCCTCGTTTCGTACCCAACCAGTCCGAGCAATTTGAGGCGCGACTTGTGATGGTTGAGGTAATGCCATCGCCGTCTGCGTTCATGGATGGCATGGCCGGGTCTCGTATGCCGATTGCGGTTGCCCACGGCGAGGGCAGGGTTGAGTTCGCCAGCGGCACCTCGGCGGTGGGGCTCTGCGAGAACGAGCTCGTGGCTCTGCGTTACGTGGATAACCGGGGTCAGGCAACGGTTCGTTACCCGTACAACCCGAACGGGTCGGAAGCCGGAATTACCGGCGTTACCACCCGCGACGGCAGGGTTACGATCATGATGCCGCATCCGGAGCGTGTGTTCCGGGCTGTGCAGCACTCCTGGCGTCCGCCAGAATGGCAGGAAGACGGTTCCTGGATTCGCATGTTCAGAAATGCGAGGCACTGGTTCGGTTAAATTCCCACATCAGGAAAGAGCCGGTTTTGGATACGCTCAACATGCGCGTTTTCTCCAAAGCCGGCTTTTTATTGGGCGCCCCGTTTCTGAGCATTTTCAAGAGAAAAAACTGACGAAAACGGCAAAAATTCCCTTGACTCAGGATTTTTATGCACATTTCCGGTGCCTTCCTGTTTGTTCTGTGAACAAATACCGGGAATTCGGTTCAAATTTTTCGAAAAATTAGTAAGGCATTGAAAAATAAAGAATAAATGAACCAGGTGATTTTGTCGCCAATTTAACAAAAGTGCAGTAGTTACGGGGTCTTGGGGCGTGTTCCCAAAAACTTTCCCCAGAGTTATCCACAGATTCTGTGGGTAACTGTCTAAGCTATTAATCTGCACAAAAAATACCTGGCCCCAGGGAGAATATTCAATGTACAAGATGTGTTATTTCGTTCCGGAAACTCACGTTGAGCAAACCAGGCAGGCATTGTTTGATGCCGGAGCTGGTCGTATCGGTGATTACGATTGTTGCGCCTGGCAATGTCTGGGAAGGGGGCAGTTTCGTCCGCTTGAAGGAAGCGATCCGTTTCTTGGCAAAGCCGGTGAGATTAAAACAGTGGATGAGTACAAGGTTGAGCTGGTTTGTGCTGACGAGTTGATACGGGATGCCCTCGCAGCCCTCAAGCGGACTCACCCCTATGAGGAACCCGCTTACGAGGTCTATCGAATGGAGGAGTTGTAGTAGGCGGCTTTATTTGCGGTCTTCTGCCATGGGGTGGCGGATATCGTTCACATGGACACCGAAGGATTCGCGCTTATAGTCGGACAGGAAAAGCTCCAGGGTCCGCTTCACGGTTGGAAAGGAGATCTCCTCCCAGGGGATCTCATCCAGCCCGAACAGTCTGGATTCCAGGGATTCTTCACCGGCCCCGAATTGACCGTCCCTCAGGGTGGCCCGATAGAACATGTGAACCTGATTGATGTGCGGAACGTCGATGATGGAATAGAGGCCTTCAATGTTTACTTCTGCCAAAGCCTCTTCGAGGGTTTCCCGTTCAGCGGCCTCGATGGTGGTTTCCGCGTTTTCCATGAATCCGGCGGGCAGTGTCCAGTAGCCATAGCGTGGTTCGATAGCCCTGCGGCACAGAAGTATCCGGCCCTTCCAAACGGGAACTGTGCCCGCGATAATGCGAGGGTTTTGGTAATGTATGGTATTGCAGCTGACACAGACATAACGGTGACGATTGTCGCCTTCGGGGATGCGTTGCTCAACCGGTTGGCCGCATGTACTGCAGTACTTCATGATTTTCCCCGTATACTGAGATTGGTGTGGTCGTCAGTTTAACGATCCTGGCTGCCGCTGTCTCATCCAACCTCCGGATGTACTGTGGAGATGAACATTGCGTAATATACTTGCTGAGCGCCTCGCCGGCTATTCGCCGCGGCAGCTGGCGCTGGATTATCCCGAGGCCGGTGTACTGGTTCCGATAACCGATGATCACCAAAATCCCGAAATGATCTTTACGCTCAGATCTGAAAATCTGAGCACCCATCGCGGGCAGGTAGCCTACCCGGGCGGTAAACGTGATCCGGGAGACCCATCTCTGGCAGCAACCGCGCTACGCGAAACCCACGAAGAAATCGGGCTGCCGCCGGACCAGGTGCAGATTATTGCGCCTCTCAGCCAGGTGATGTCCCGTTACGGAATTCTTGTTACTCCTTACGTCGGCGTGATTCCCGGGGATCATCCTCTGAAGCCGAGTCCGCACGAGATTGACAGTGTATTCCGCGTACCTCTCTCTTTTTTCCTTGAAGACCGACGAGAGCGTACAGACGCTCTGAATTTCCTGAACCATACGTTTTATGTGCCCTGCTACCGGTGGGAGCGCTACGAGATATGGGGGCTGTCGGCAGTGGTTCTGGTTGATTTCCTGAACGCTGTGTACGATGCCGGGATTGACCTGCTTGAACCGCCTGAAGGAGGCTGAGATGTTTTACCAGTTGAATGACCGAACGCCGGAGTTGGAAGGTGAGGGGCACTTCGTGGCTGACAATGCGTCGGTGATAGGTCGGGTCCGATTGATGGAAAAAGCCAGCGTCTGGTTCAACGCCGTTATCCGTGGCGACAATGAGTTGATCACGATAGGGCCGGAGACGAATGTCCAGGATGGTTCCGTTCTGCATACAGACCCGGGCATGCCGCTTACTCTGGGAAGGGGCGTAACGGTGGGTCACCAGGCTATGCTTCACGGCTGCGAGATTGGCGATTACTCGCTGATCGGCATCAACGCAGTGGTCCTAAACGGCGCGAAGATTGGTAAGCATTGCCTGATTGGTGCCAACGCGCTCATTCCAGAGGGAATGGAGGTGCCGGATGGTTCCATGGTTGTCGGCTCCCCTGGCAAGATCAAACGGGAACTTAACGACAACCAGAAGAAGATGCTGGAAATGAGTGCGCAGCACTATGTACAGAATGCGGCCCGCTATGCCGATGAGCTCAAGCCATGCGGGCCGAAGAAATGACTGTTACTGACAAAGTACGCTCGCCATGCGTGAGCATTTGTGCACTTGATGAAAATGATGTCTGTGTTGGTTGTCATCGGAGCGGAGATGAAATTACCCGATGGACCCGAATGGATAACGACGAACGTCGCGAGGTGCTGCGGAAGGTGTCGGAGCGCGAAATGAAATCTCTGATTCACGGCTAATATAGGTACTGGCAGATCATGACTGACTCAGTTCGAATTGGTACACCCCTCAAAGGCAATGCCTTCAGGGTTCTCTTTTGCGGATCCGGTGAGCTTGGAAAAGAAGTCGTCATCGAGTTGCAGCGCTATGGCGTTGAAGTGATCGCCGTGGACCGTTATGCCGATGCGCCCGCCATGCAGGTGGCTCATCGGAGCCACGTTATCGACATGCTCGATGGCGTCAGCCTTCGTCGCATCATTGAGCAGGAAAAGCCGAATCTGATTGTTCCCGAGATTGAAGCCATTGCCACGCCGGAACTGGTCAAGCTGGAAGAAGAGGGGTACCAGGTTATTCCAACGGCCAGAGCGGTAAATCTCACAATGAACCGTGAGGGAATCCGTCGGCTTGCGGCTGAAGAGCTCGGATTGCCAACCTCGCCATACCGCTTTGCCGGTTCCCGGGAGGAGTATCTCGCAGCCGTGAAGGAAATAGGGCCTCCACTGGTGGTAAAGCCGGTTATGAGCTCCTCGGGCAAAGGACAAAGTACGGTCAAGACCGAGGGGGATATTGAAGCGGCGTGGGAATATGCCCAATCTGGCGGGCGCGCTGGTAAGGGAAGGGTGATTGTTGAGGGTTTCGTGGATTTCGATTACGAGATCACCCTGCTGACCGTAAAGCACCGGGATGGGGTTTCGTTTTGTGAGCCCATAGGGCACCGGCAGGAAGACGGAGACTACCGGGAGTCCTGGCAACCTCAACCGATGGCGCCCCTGGCCTATGAGCGTTCGGCGGAAGTTGCCCGGGCCGTGGTCGAAAATCTTGGTGGGTATGGCCTCTATGGCGTGGAACTCTTTGTTAAAGAAGACAACGTCTGGTTCTCTGAAGTTTCGCCACGTCCCCATGATACGGGGCTGGTCACTCTTGTATCCCAGGACCTTTCCGAGTTTGCTCTCCATGCGCGTGCGATCCTGGGTCTGCCGATCCCCTCGATTCGTCAAACCGGGCCATCGGCATCGGCGGTGATTCTGCCGGAAGGAGATTCTTCGGACGTCTCCTATTCGGGGTTGGAGTTGGCGCTTTCGGAGCCGGATACCCAGTTGCGCCTCTTCGGAAAGCCCGAGTTAAAAGGGCGTCGTCGAATGGGGGTTGCGCTGGCGAAGGGCGTTTCAGTCGAGGAAGCACGAAAAAAAGCGCGCAATGCTGCAGAATCCGTCATTGTTGAATCATGAGTCTTTGCTGAATTGCGGTCTTATCGATATGGTTTGTTCAGGGTGATAACGATTCACGAAAAAAATTCAGAATCAATCGTTGACACCTCCTGAGGGGTCTGTAGAATACGCCACTCTTTCGAGTGGAGCACCGCTGAGGCGGCTCAGAAATCGAAAGATAATAGTTTGAAAACGCTGAAGAAAATGGGTTCCAACTTTCTTCAGAAAACGGTTGACAGGCAAGTGATTCGCTGTAGAATGCGCGCCTCGAAACAAGCAGTAAGCCGGGTCATTTTCCGGTGCTTTCCGGGGACGGAAAACATCGGGAAATAAGCGGTTGACAAGGCAGCGGAACGATGTAGAATACGCCACCTTGATTGAGCAGCAGCTCAAACGCTCTTTAAAAAGTTGACCAAGTAATTCGTGTGGGCGCTGGCCGAGGTATTTCGGGTACG
>JAXHUV010000121.1:0-6983 GCA_034189445.1 Pseudomonadota bacterium | reverse complement strand
GAACCTCTTTCGGTTCAAATCCCATCTGATTTATGAGTACGTCTCAATGTCAGTGGTGTACGAAAGAGTTTTCAAAATAGTGGCGCGGCTGGGAGGATTCGAACCTCCGACCGCCTGGTTCGTAGCCAGGTACTCTATCCAGCTGAGCTACAGCCGCGCATCAAAACTCTCATTTCAAACTTCATCCTCAACAGAGGATTATTCGGGCCTTAAGGCCCTCACCCCTTCGGGGCCGTCGTCGTTTCGCTCCGACGTTCTTCTGCCTTCCGCAAAATGGAAATGGCGGAGAGGGAGGGATTCGAACCCTCGGTACGATTGCTCGTACGGTTCCTTAGCAGGGAACTGGTTTCAGCCACTCACCCACCTCTCCTTGAGAACGGGGCGTATACTACCATAATTTTTCTTTTTTCATAGGGTTGACACAAGATTTTTCAGGCTCGTTTCAACCACCACCAAAAAAGCCGTTCAGGATTCCCATGAACGGCTTTCTGTCTCTCAGCTATTGCCGGGTTCCGGCTCCTCGGAGCCTTTTTCCGACTGGATTCGCTGGTAGATTTCTTCACGGTGTACCGCGACTTCTTTCGGGGCATTAACGCCAATGCGTACCTGATTACCCTTCACTCCCAGGACGGTGACGGTGATATTGTCGCCGACCATCAGAGTTTCGCCCACTCGGCGAGTCAAAATCAACATATCCCTTACTCCCTATCCAGAACTACCTGTTCCGACAAATGGTGATTTGATCTACTTAATGCTTATGTAGCGGGATCACTTACTGATTTTTAGACGCACATTCTCTTATATAGTTCACGTTTGTCATAGACTCAGCATATGATGTCCTTTTTTCAGGAGGCCCCGCAAGCCGACCTTTTATCCGCGGATTTCAGGCCTCTTCCGATACCCCGGGCTTGTCCAGTTCGAAGGCGCTGTGAAGCGCACGAACCGCAAGCTCAAGGTATTTTTCATCGATCACCACGGAAATCTTGATTTCCGATGTGGAGATCATCTGGATGTTGATGCCCTCGTTGGATAGCGCTTCAAACATCCGGGTTGCCACACCAGCGTGGGAGCGCATACCGACGCCCACAATGCTGACCTTGGCAATTCTGCTGTCACCCGCCACTTCTCTTGCGCCCAGTTCGTCAGCCACCCGCTGAAGCACCGCTTTCGCGCGCTTGAGATCATTGCGATGGACAGTGAACGTAAAGGCGGTACGGTTATCCTCACCCACGTTCTGAACGATCATATCCACTTCAATATTGGCGTCGCTCACCGGTTTCAGAATACGCAGCGCACTACCCGGGGTATCCGGTACGCCGGCAATGGTCAGTTTGGCTTCATCACGGTTAAAAGCGATGCCGGAAACAACCGGTTGTTCCATGGCGTTTTCATCCTCAAGAGTAATCAGGGTGCCTTCACCTTCCTGGAAGCTGGAAAGAACCCTTATTGGAACCTTGTATTTACCTGCGAATTCTACCGAGCGGATCTGGAGGACTTTCGAGCCCAGACTCGCCATCTCGAGCATTTCCTCAAATGTGATCCGCTCCAGCTTGCGCGCAGTGTCAACAACCCTGGGATCGGTTGTATAGACACCGTCTACGTCCGTATAAATCTGGCATTCATCCGCTCTGAGCGCAGCCGCCAAAGCCACCGCCGTGGTATCCGAACCACCCCGCCCAAGAGTGGTGATATTTCCGTTTTCGTCGATGCCCTGAAATCCGGCAACCACCACCACTCGGCCGGCATCGAGATCCTCGCGCATGCGCTGCTCATCGATCTGTTTGATCCGCGCCTTGGTGTGGCTGCTGTCCGTGAGAATTCGGACCTGGGAGCCGGTGTACGAACGCGCTTCACAGCCACGCTTCTGCAACGCCATGGACAAGAGCGCGATCGTCACCTGCTCTCCCGTGGAGACCAGCACGTCCATCTCACGGGGCGTCGGCTCTTCCATGATGTTATTGGCAAGCGCAATCAGCCGGTTGGTTTCTCCGCTCATGGCAGATACAACCACCACTACATCGTGACCATCCTTGCGAAAACGGCATACCTTGTCAGCGACCGTTTCAATACGTTCGGTTGTGCCAACCGACGTGCCACCAAATTTCTGAACCAACAGAGCCATTATTTTCCCAATATCCGAAACGGGGACTCACAGCGGAGCAATGCTCCGCCAATTAAAACAAACGGGCGGGATTATAAACCCCAGCCCGCCCATGAAAACAGTTGCTTAAGCGATATTTTTCTCGACCCAGCCGGCAACGCCTGCCAGTGCGCCCTCAAGCTTCGATGGATCATTCCCCCCGCCTTGCGCCATATCGGGCCGTCCCCCGCCCTTGCCGCCGACCTGGGCCGCCAGATGCTTCATCAGATCCCCGGCCTTGATCCGGCCTGTGGCCGACTTGGTTACGCCTGCAACCAGAGTCACCTTGCCAGCTTCCACGCTGGCAAGAACCACGACACCTTCGCCCAGCTTGTTCTTGAGCTGATCGGCCGTTTCCATCAGGGCCTTGCGGTCGGCGCCCTCGAGTTCCGACGCCACCACTTTAAGCCCGGCCACATCAACAGCCATACTGGCAAGATCATTACCTGCAGAAGAGGCAAGTTTTGCCTTCAGGGCATCCACTTCCTTCTCAAGCTGACGGTTGCGATCAATGGTTTGCTGAACCTTTTCAACCACGGAGTCGCGGGAACCCTTCACCAGACGGGCCGCTTCCCGCAGGGTGCGCTCGGTACCATCAATCCAATCCAGCGCCCCCATGCCAGTCACCGCCTCGATACGACGTACACCGGAGGAAATGCCACTTTCAGAGGTAATACGGAAAAGACCAATGTCGCCGGTGCGGGAAACGTGGGTACCCCCGCAGAGTTCGACAGAGTAGTTGTCGGTGCCCATGCTGAGTACCCGGACCACATCCCCGTATTTTTCGCCGAACAGGGCCATGGCGCCTTTTTCCTGGGCCTTTTCCATATCGGTAATTTCGGTCTGCACCGGAGTATTTTCCAGAATCTGTTCGTTCACCTGGCGCTCGATCTCACGAAGCTGTTCAACACTGACGGCCTCGAAATGGGAAAAATCGAAACGCAGCTTGTCCGGATCCACCAGCGAACCCTTCTGGCTCACGTGCTCACCCAGCACCTTGCGCAGGGCTGCATGCAGCAAGTGAGTGGCGGAGTGGTTACGCTTGGTGCGCTCACGGCGGGCGTGATCAATCCGCGCATCCACTTCCAGCCCCGGGAACAGCTCGCCTTCGATCAGGGTGCCAAGGTGCAGGTGGTTATCCCCTTCCTTGCGTGTATCCGTTACCTTGAACCGGCCACCGCTCCAGGTCAGCAGACCGGTATCGCCGACCTGACCACCGGATTCGGCATAGAAAGGCGTACGCTCAAGCACCACAACCGCTTCATCACCAGCTTCCGCGGTTTTCTGTTCGCCGTTGACAATCACCGCCCGGATTTTTTCGTGGCCGTCAATGTGCTGGTAACCGGTAAACTCTGTCTTGCCCTCAAGCTGAAGGCCGGCGGCATTGTAGTCGATACCGAATTTGCTGGCTGCCCGGGCGCGCTCGCGCTGCCCTTCCATGGCTTTTTCATAGCCCTCGTAATCCAGCGTCAGGCCCCGCTCACGGGCAATGTCGTTGGTCAGGTCAACCGGGAAACCGTAGGTGTCGTAAAGCGTAAAGATAGTCTCGCCCGGGATCTCGGTACCCTTGAGCTCGGCAATATCCTGCTCAAGCAGGCGCAGGCCCTTGTCCAGGGTTTTGGCGAATTGCTCCTCTTCCTGCAGCAACACCTTTTCAATCTGTTTGCGGCTGCTGATCAGTTGTGGAAACGCATCACCCATCAGCTCGCACAGGGCGCCGGTAAGCTTGTAGAAGAACGGGCCGGTTGCACCCAGCTTGTTACCATGGCGCGCTGCCCGGCGGATGATCCGGCGCAGCACAAAACCGCGGCCTTCGTTGGACGGCATCACGCCATCGGCAATCAGGAAGGCGCAGGAGCGGATGTGGTCTGCAACAACACGCAGCGACGCTTCGGTGGTAGCCGCGCCACCAAGTATTTTCGAAGCCGCCGCCAGCAGATCCTGGAACAGGTCGATCTCATAATTGCTGTGAACACCCTGCAGAACCGCAGTGATTCGCTCCAGCCCCATACCAGTGTCAACAGACGGCCTGGGCAGGTTCAGCATCTCGCCATCGGCAGTGCGGTTGTACTGCATGAATACCACGTTCCAGATTTCGATGTAGCGGTCGCCGTCCTCTTCCGGTGAACCGGGAGGCCCACCCGCGACATCCGGGCCGTGATCGTAGAAGATTTCGGTACAGGGGCCACAAGGACCGGTGTCACCCATCTGCCAGAAGTTATCAGAGGCGTAACGGCCACCCTTGTTATCGCCAATACGGACAATCCGGTCTGCCGGTACCCCGATTTCCCTGTTCCAGATATTGAAGGCTTCGTCATCATCCGCGTAAACGGTTACCCAGAGTTTTTCCTGGGGCAGGTTCAGCCAGTTCTCGCCGGTCAGAAAAGTCCAGGCGTAGTTGATCGCTTCCCGCTTGAAGTAGTCGCCAAAACTGAAGTTACCCAGCATCTCGAAGAAGGTGTGGTGGCGAGCGGTGTAGCCGACATTCTCGAGGTCGTTGTGCTTGCCACCGGCGCGGACACATTTCTGGGAGGAGGTTGCCCGGGTGTAGTCGCGCTCTTCACGACCCAGGAACAGGTCCTTGAACTGGTTCATCCCCGCATTCGTAAACAGCAACGTGGGGTCATCCGCAGGTACCAGCGAACTACTTGGAACAATGGTGTGGCCTTGCTGTTTGAAATAATCGAGGAATGCCTGTCGCAACTCTGCGGTTTTCATAGCCCTTTGATACCTTTCCAGAAACCCGGCGGAAATGCCGCCCGGTCCGCGATTGAATACGAATTCTTACACGCTTGTGCAAACCCGCTACTCTAGCAGCCTGTCGGACTTAAGGCTAATCTACTGCGCCGGTGGGAAAACGGCTCATATTTCCCGGCTTTTTCGTTGCATAGAACCACTATGCGCCTCAAAATCCAGAAAACCTGCGCTCGCTTTCCCACCTTGCTCGCGACGATTGCTTAAGTCCGACAGGCTGCTGGCACACGCCGAGAACAGGAAAAACGTGAAACATCACAGGAGACTCCATGCCCCAACGCTTCCATGACGCCGAGGAACTGTTGCCACCGGCCACCGCCCTTAAGCGTGCCCTGGCCATTATTTACGACGGCCTGATCAGCATTGCCGTGCTGCTTGTCGTTACCTGGGGATACACCATGGTGGCCGGCTGGGTTACCGGCTGGAACCGCTACCAGCAAATGGCGGAGGCAGGCCAGCTCTCCGGGAACCCGGGGCTGACATTTACCCTGTTCCTGGTTCTTTACCTGTTCTTCGCTTATTTCTGGACCCGCATTGGCCAGACGCTCGGCATGCAGGTCTGGCGCATTCGTATCGAGAATCTCGACGGCACCTCGGTAAGCTGGAGCAAGGCATTGCGACGTTACGTAACGGCGGCAGCGGTTATCTTTCTGGCATTGCTTGCCAGCTATTACCTGGGTGCAGTAACCCTTTTTCTTTCAATGCCTGCGATTATCGCGCTGTTCTACCCGATCAACGGCCTGTCTGTCACAGACCGGCTCTCTGACAGCGTGGTTGTCTCCGTACCCAAAGAGGCCCCTCAAAAACCTTCCCAAAAACATTGATCAACCTGATCACGACCCGCAGCATAACCGAATTCACTAACCAGCCCGGCGCATCAGAATAGCGCCTGCAACGGCGCTAACCGCAATGGGTACAAGGACCGCAAGCATCGGATTGAACCCGTAAACCAGGCTCATTGGTCCCAGAAAATCCTGCATATACTTGAAAAGGAGGCCGACCAGCAGCCCGGTAAAAACACGGAAACCCATGGTGACGGAGCGCAACGGCCCGAAAATGAACGATATCGCAACAAGCACCATGACCGCCGTACCCAGGGGCATCAGTGCTTTCTTCCAGAACGCCAGCCAATAACGAGAAGCGCTCAGGCTCTGCTCTCCAAGATAAACCGCATAAGTGAACAGGCCGGTCATCGAGAGATTCTCGGGTTTCACAATCAACACGCTGAGGACGCCCGGGGAGAGGCCCGTCTCCCAACGCAGGGTCTGGTCACTGGCAAGAACCGTTCGGTCACCTTCAAAACGGGTGGTGCGAACATTTTCCAGTAACCAGTGGTCACCCTGAAAGATCGCTCGCTCCGCGAAACTCGCCGCCAATAATTGCCGGTCATCATCAAACCGGAAACGCGACACGCCATGCAGAACGCCATTCGGTTGCACCGCATTCAGATGGATGTATGAATCTCCTTCCCGGTGCCAGACCCCGGACGCGGAGGCCACGTTGCTACCGGCACCCAATGCCACCGCCTTGTAGCTCTGGGCAACCCGTTCAGCGGGTGGTGCCAGATATTCACCGATCAGAACGCCCAGAACGACGACAACCAGCGCCGGCTTCATCGCGGACCAGACGATGCGCTTAAGGGAGACGCCAGCAGCACGGACCACCGTCAACTCCGAGGAACTGGCCATCGAGCCAAGACCAACAAGACACCCCATAAAGGCGCCCAGAGGCAAATAATCATAGATTCGTCGAGGAAGAGTCAGGAACACATACCAGAGCGCGCCCAGGATCTGGTAGTCATTGCGAACATCGTCCAGTTCGGCGATAAACGCAAAAATGAGGTCCAGGGACAACACCACCATCATGACAAGAAACATGGCACCGCCCACCGAGCGCATCACATAACCATCAATTTTGCGCACGAGTACCCCCAACCCGAATCAGGCGCAGGCGGTACAACCAGGCGCGACCGAACTGGAGCCATAACCCAAAGCCCAGAAACAGAGTATGAACCCAGAACATCCCGAGCCACTCGGGAACCTTGCCCGCGGCCAGCCAGTCCCGGGCAACAATCAGCAAGCCCAGGTAG
>JAXHUV010000120.1:0-6991 GCA_034189445.1 Pseudomonadota bacterium | reverse complement strand
CCCTATTTGCTGCTGGCGTCGAGAGATCAGGGGAAATTCATCACCGGTACGGTCATTAACATCGATGGCGGTATGCCGCTCGGCTGCAAGTAAGCCCGTCCCTGTTTTGAATTAACATTCTATTTTCTGGTGAAATCGCATGGATACAAAACTGTTTATCAACAATGCCTGGACCGATTCCAGTGACCGAGAGACTTTTGAACGGAAGCATCCTGTTAGCGGTGAGGTGATGACGAAGTCCGCGAACGCCACGGTGACGGATGCCTTGGCGGCCGCGCATGCTGCCCAGGAGGCGTTCCAGACCTGGAAGGCCGTTGGACCTTCCGAGCGCCGTAGGCTTCTGCTGAAGGTCGCTGATATCATGGAAAGTAAAACTCCCGAATTTATTGAAGTGATGGCGCGGGAAGTGGGGGCTTCCGCCCTTTGGGCCGGCTTTAATGTCCAGGCTTCGGCCAGTGTATTCCGGGAAGCCGCGTCGCTGGCAACACAAATTCAAGGTGAAACTATTCCCACGGACAAGCCGGAGACGCTCTCGATAACGGTCCGTCAGCCAGTCGGACCGGTCCTGAGTATAGTGCCGTGGAACGGTACCGCAGTACTGGCGGTACGAGCCATTGCTTACCCCCTGGTCTGCGGCAACACGGTGGTGTTCAAGGGTTCCGAGTTTAGTCCGGCGACGCATGCCTTGATTGCTGGGTGCGTGCAGGAGGCGGGACTGCCTGCTGGCGTACTCAACTATCTCAACTCTTCGCCTGACCGCTCGCCTGAAATCACTGACGCACTGATCTCGGCAAAAGAAATCCGCCGCATTAACTTCACCGGTTCTACCCGCGTGGGCAGTATTATTGCGCAGAAGGCCGCGCAACATCTCAAACGCTGCCTTCTGGAACTTGGCGGCAAGTCCCCTCTTATTGTTCTTGACGACGCCGACGTTGACGCTGCGGTCAAGGCCGCAGTGTTCGGTAGTTTTCTGTTCCAGGGTCAAATCTGCATGTCCACTGAACGCCTGGTGGTTGATGAGGCAGTCGCCGACGAGTTTGTTGCCAGATTTTCGGAAAAGGCCCGGGAATTGAGCGCCGGCGACCCGTGTGTAACCGGCGATTGCGTTATCGGCCCGGTGGTGTCGCCAGATTCGGGTGACCGACTCAATGGGCTGTTTCAGGACGCAATCGACAAAGGCGCCAAGGTCGTCTGCGGTGGCATGGCCGAGGGCGCGATTATGCCGGCGACGATTCTGGATCAGGTTACACCGGACATGCGAATCTATGATGAAGAGACTTTCGGGCCCATCACAGTGGTGATTCGTTGCAAAGGCGAAGCAGACGCCATTCGCATTGTCAACGACAGTGCATATGGCCTATCGTCAGGTGTGTTTGGTCGGGATATTAACCGTGCTTTGCGCGTGGGGATGGCCATTGAATATGGTTGTGTGCACATTAATGGCTCAACCGTTCAGAGTGAGGCACAGGCTCCTTACGGGGGTACCAAGAACACCGGCTACGGTCGGTTTGATGGTCGTGCCGTAATCGACGAGTTTACAGAGCTTAAGTGGCTGACTATTGAACCTTTCGAACAGCAATATCCGTTCTGATAATCACTAACTCTAAGGAATCAAGCTATGAATAACGAAGCTGGAGTCATCGAACTCGGGTACGTTGGGATATCCGTCAAGGACCCTGAGGCATGGAAATCATTCGCGACGCAAATGTTGGGCCTTCAGGTTCTTGATGAGGGTGAGAAGGACCGTTTCTATCTGCGGATGGATTACTGGCATCACCGGATCATAGTGCATCACACCGGCCAGGACGATCAGGACGATCTCGAGTACCTGGGTTGGCGTGTGGCTGGCAAGCCGGAGTTCGAAGCCCTGGGCCAAAAGCTTACGGAAGCCGGTTACGATGTTCGAGTCTGCGATAAAGCCGAAGCTCAGGAACGCATGGTGTTGGGTCTGATGAAAACGGTAGATCCAGGTGGCAACCCGAACGAGATTTTCTGGGGCCCCCGTGTAGACCTGCATAAGCCGTTTCACCCCGGGCGACCCCTGCACGGCAAGTTTTTGACCGGTGACCAGGGCATTGGGCATTGCATCGTTCGGCAAAACGATGTTGAAGCTGCCCACAAATTCTATAGTGTTCTTGGCTTGCGTGGGGATATTGAGTACAAGATTCCGATGCCCGGCATGACTGCCGAACTGTCATTCATGCACTGCAATGACCGCGACCACTCCGTTGCGTTTGCCACCATGCCCTCTGAAAAAAGAATTAATCACTTAATGCTGGAATACACGGATCTGGAAGATCTTGGTCACACCCACCAGCTGTTTGTGAAGAATAAAATTGACATTGCCATGCAGCTTGGCGTCCATTCCAATGACAAGGCATTGACGTTTTATGGTGCAACGCCTTCAGGCTGGTTGATTGAGCCGGGCTGGCGGGGGGCCAAGTCCATAGACGAATCTGAGTATTACGTCGCCGATATCTTTGGCCATGGCCTCGATGCCCCCGGGTACGGTCTGGACGTAGAACTGGACTAAAGCGGTAGCGGGAAACCCTGCACTTAAAATTTGCTTGCCGATTAAACCATAAAGGAATATTTCCATGTCGAATGAAATGAAGAAAACTCCACGGCTTACCGCCGATGATATCCATGGCGTCTGGGCCATTATGCCGACGCCGGCCACTCCTGATGCCTCTGACTGGCGCAGCAGTTACACAGTCGACTTAACCGAAACAGCTCGCATCGTTGAAGAGCTTATCGCAGCTGGCGTCAATGGCATTTTGAGTCTGGGAACCTTTGGTGAGTGCGCTACCCTGACTTGGGAAGAAAAGCGGGATTACGTTTCGACGGTTATCGAGACCATTAATGGTCGCGTTCCGTACTTCTGCGGCACCACGGCCTTGAATACCCGTGAAGCCATCCGCCAGACTCGGGAGTTTATGGAGATGGGTGCCAGCGGCACCATGCTCGGCGTGCCAATGTGGGTGGAGGCAGACTTGCCTACAGCGGTCCAGTTCTACCGGGATGTCACAGAGGCAGTGCCAGAAGCTGCCATTGTGATTTACGCTAACCCTCAGGCGTTCAAGTTTGACTTCCCTCGCCCCTTCTGGGCAGAAATGTCCAAACTTCCGCAGGTAGTGGCTGCCAAGTATCTGGGCATCGGGATGCTGGATCTGGACCTGAAGCTGGCACCTAATATCCGCTTCCTTCCACACGAAGACGACTATTACGCGGCTGCTCGGATTAATCCCGAGCGCGTGACCGCGTTCTGGTCAAGCGGCACCATGTGTGGCCCTGCCGCTCCCATTGTGTTGCGTGATGCGGTGAAGCAGGCGAAAACTAGCGGTGACTGGACCAAGGCCAAAGCCGTTTCTGATGATATGCGTGCAGCCGATTCGACACTGTTTCCGAATGGCGACTTTGCGGAGTTTTCGAAATACAACATTGGCCTTGAAAAGGAACGGATGAATGAAGCTGGCTGGCTAAAGGCCGGCCCCTGCCGTCCGCCCTATTACCTTGTTCCGGAAGGCTATCTTGCGGGTGCGCATAAGTCGGGCAGGGCCTGGGCTGCGCTGCATACCAAATACAGCAAGGAACTGAAGTAGTTCACCTTTTGCAGGCTTCGCGCGCGAGACTAGCGAAGATGTTATGAGCACAGAAAACAGGTGAAAAACGCGTTTCATGCTCAGGTACCGCCAGATCAGCAAGGCCCGCCTGATCTGGTGGTTTCTCATCTTTTCTGAAGGCTGATCCTGGTAATGCAGGATTTGGATGGTGTTCTAAAAGAAGGAACCCGCCATTTATACATACAGAAAAGGCTTTGCTATTGCGTCGGCTTGTCTTCGGAGTATTTAATAATGACTATTGATTTCTACTTTGATTTTTTGAGTCCTTTTTCGTATTTGGCTAACCACCGCTTGTCGAAGCTTGCGCAGGATTATGACGTTTCCATTCGATATCATGCAATCGATCTGGCCCAGGCAAAATTAGCTATTGGAAATACCGGCCCCTCCAATCGCGACATGAAAGTCAAACTGAGTTATTTGACGGTGGACTTGCAACGGTGGGCCAGGATGTACGGGATACCATTGGTGTTTCCACCTAACTTCAACAGCCGACGGATGAATACCGGGCTATATTATCCGAATGCCTCAGCGCAGGCTGCTGCCTACGTGGATGTAGTGTTTAATGCGGTTTGGGCTGACGGTATGGCTCTGGATTCGGAAAGCCTGCTTGGCCTGGTATCCGAAAAGTTAGGGCTGGATCCCGTTGCCTTCGAGGAGTTTCTCGGCAGCGAGGCTGCAACAGAGAGCTATGAGGAAGAAACCCAAGCCGCCATCGAGCGCAAGGTGTTCGGTGTGCCAACGATGTTCCTGGGCGATAAAATGTGGTGGGGCAATGACCGCCTGTTCATGCTCGAGAACGAGCTGAAAGCACGTTCTTAATGGGAGAAATGGCGGTCGCAGCCTCTACAGGAACCTATCGGATTGTAATTTGTCTGAATAAGGAGAACACAATGCAACTGGAAAAACTGTCAGTGGTAGAGCGTCAATTCGAAGTGGAGCGACTTCTGAGTCGCTACGTGGAATGCATTGATGATGACCGGTTGGAGGAGTGGCCAGAGCTGTTTACCGAGGACGCGACCTATCGCGTTGTGCCCCGGGAGAACGCTGATCGGGGCCTTCCCGTTGCGGTGATGGATTGCGACAGTCGCGGCATGCTGGTGGACCGTGTTGTTTCGCTGCGTAACGCCAATATTTACCCGGAGCACTTTTATCGTCACCTGGTCAGCAGCGTACACGTGAAGGGCGTCGAAGACGGCCAACTGGTCGTACAGAGTAATTACGTGGTACTGCAGACCCGCAATGACGGCGCCACCAAGGTCTACAATGCCGGTAAATACCTGGATCGAATTGTGGTGGTGGCAGGAGAGCTACGGTTCAAAGAGAAGCTGGTGATCTTTGATACCTATAGCATTGACACACTGATGGCGCGTCCTATCTGAACGGCGCCGGTTCCGTGCGGGGCAAAAGTAACGGCGAGCTTGTGGAAAACAAGATAAGGCGCCGGGCACTCTTGGGGCAAGCACTCTGAGGCAAGCACTCTAAAGACAATATAGTCAAATAGCGACCCAAACCACACAGCAATGAGGCGGGGCCAGCTCAAAAGTTTCAGGCCCCACTGGACATCTCACCAGAGCTTGTGCCGTCTGCGCTTCTGGTGCTCATAAAGAAAAAGAGGTATTGATTATGACTGCGACCACTGAGAATCCCAAAGCCAGTATGCAGGCCGTTGAAGAAGAAGGGCACCGTGTCCCCTACAAGGTTTTTACGGAACGGGAATATTTTGTTCTGGAGCAAGAACGGATGTTTCGCGGCAAGACCTGGTCTTTCGTAGCGCTGGAAGCGGAAATTCCCGAATCCGGCGACTACAAGAGCACGTTCATCGGCCAGATTCCGGTGATTGTAACACGGGCCGAGGACGGCAGCGTGCATGTGATGGAAAATCGCTGTGCCCATCGCGGTGCGCGTGTCTGTCGCAGTCTGCGGGGCAATTCGCCGAACCTGGAATGTGTTTACCATCAGTGGGCCTATGATTTGAAAGGCAACTTAATCGGCGTGCCTTTCCAGCGCGGTATCAAGGGCCAGGGCGGTATGCCCAAATCGTTCGACAAGAGCCGGCACGGTTTGTCTACCTTACGGGTGGAGACGCTAAACGGTATGGTGTTTGCCAGCTATTCCGAAGAAGTAGCGCCTCTGGAAGAATATCTGGGGCCGATAACCGTTGAACATATCCGTCGGATTTTTAATCGACCGATCAAGGTGTTGGGCAACGAGCGCCAGAATATCAAGGGTAACTGGAAGCTGTACGCCGAGAACACACGCGACCCCTATCATGCCAGCTTGCTCCATCTTTTCCACGCCACTTTCGGGCTGTATCGTTCCAGCCAGACTGGAGGCTCTATGGTAGATGGTGGTGGGCAACACTCCATACTCTATTCCCAGTCCAGCTCCAACGATGACGAGCGGGATAAAGAAGTCTTCAAGGACATGCGTTCTTTTGACGCGGATTTCACCCTGGAAGATCCCAGCCTGCTGGACGGCCGGAAAGAATTCCCCGATCCGATTACACTGATGATTATGGCAGTGTACCCGAATGTTGTTGTTCAGCAGATCGCCAACACGCTGGCGGTACGTCAGATCGTCACACACGCCGAAGACGAGTTTGAACTGGTTTGGACCCTCTTCGGTTACGAGGATGATGACGAAAAAATGCAGAAGATTCGCCTCAAGCAGAGCAATCTGATCGGCCCTGCAGGCCTGATTTCCATGGAAGATGGTGAAGCGGTGGAGCTCGTGCACCACGCCGTCCTGCAAGACCAGGAAGAGACTTCCTATATTGCCATGGGCGGTGGCAAGGCAGAAAGCGCTGAGCATTTGGTGACAGAAGGAGCCATTGTCGGTTTCTGGGATGCCTATCGGGAAACCATGGGTCTGGACGAAGCCTACAATGTCAGGTCCTGAGAGAGCCTGTGGTCGTCAGAACTTTTGTTAAGTCTGGCCCTGAAGTAAAATTTTCCACAGCGGAGAGCGTTATCATTGCGGTCGGGATGGGAGCATTCTCAGTGCCATGGTGACGCTCGGTCGGAGGGCATCATTCGGTTTCGTTTTCAAGCTTTAATAAAGCAACGTCTGTCTCATCGTCCGGTTAAGAAAAATTACCTTTGTTGAATAATTCGGACAGGAGGCGTAGTCCTGTCTCCCGTTTTATATTTTTTGAGGAGTAAACATGAGTAACAACGATAGGCTCATAGTAAGTGAATCCGGTCTGACCCAGAAACACCGGATCCATGGCGACGAAGAACTTTTCGAACGTGAACTGGGAACCATTTTTGCCCGGAACTGGCTGTTTCTGACCCATGACAGCCTGATTCCCTCCCCGGGTGATTATGTTACCGCAAAAATGGGGGTTGACGAGGTCATCGTCTCCCGCC
>JAXHUV010000012.1:0-21681 GCA_034189445.1 Pseudomonadota bacterium | reverse complement strand
CTACAGTGCAAGTCCTGCTGACAACTGTGACCTTGACCCTTGCAGACAATTAGCTGGACAGGCAGGCTGACCATGCAAGTACACACTTGTCCCCGATCCGACGACCGGAAACCTTGTAGGTCTCCTGCAGATTACCCACCTCACCACTAAGCAAGAGTGCCGGGGTCGATTGCACCCGGTCATCGAGGTTATGGATAGTGACCTGTTCCAGGTCCGGATCGTAGACTTCAACGGTCTCGCCATCAGTTACGATAAACTGCGACAGGGGTGCGCTGGTTTCCCAGTAAAACAGTCCCGGGCGCTTGGCTTTCAGGGAGCCCCGGGTTTCCTGAACCTTGCTGCCATTGCCGTTGACGACGATCTGGATGAAATCCGCCTGATAGGACTTGTAACTTTTCAGCAACGAGGCCAGCTCGTCCGCACCCGCGCCATTTTCACTGGCACTCGCAGGGCTGACAAGAAACGCTGTCATTATCAGTGTCGCCAGGCATTTCAGAAAAGACTGTCGCATCACTCGTGACTCCTAATCTCTGGGTGGCGGCGGTGCCAGAACCTCCCGGGCACCGTTATGGCCAGCGGCGCTTACCACGCCGGATGCTTCCATGGCCTCAACCAGGTTTGCCGCCCGGTTGTAGCCGATTTTGAATTTTCGCTGTACCGACGAAATCGAAACGCGACGACCTTCGGTAACGAAGGCAACCGCCTCGTCGTAGAGCGCATCACCTTCGCTGTCCCCGCCCCCTTCCGAGAAGCTGGGCACCCCGGGCAGGCTCTCGCCTTCAGCGCCATTGAGCACATCATCCACATAAACGGGTTCACCCCGGGCTTTCCAGGCACTGACTACGCGATGGACCTCATCGTCATCCACAAACGCACCATGCACCCGAACCGGCAGCCCCGACCCAGGTGGCAGGTAAAGCATGTCACCATGCCCCAGGAGCTGCTCGGCACCGCCCTGATCCAGCACCGTGCGCGAATCAATCTTGGACGAGACCTGGAACGATATACGGGTGGGAATGTTGGCCTTGATCAGGCCGGTTATCACATCCACCGAGGGCCGCTGGGTAGCAAGGATCAAATGAATACCAGCCGCGCGCGCCTTCTGGGCAATCCTGGCAATCAACTCCTCGACCTTTTTGCCGACGATCATCATCATGTCGGCGAATTCGTCAATCACCACCACGATAAACGGCAGAGTGTCGAGTTCGGGCCGTTCCTGCTCGTCGTTGGCGAGATACTCATCCGGCTTCCAGAACGGATCCAGGAGCGGCTCGCCAGCAGCCACCGCATCTTTGATCTTGCGATTGTAGCCGGCGAGGTTTCGAACCCCGAGACTGGCCATCAACTTGTACCGGCGTTCCATTTCGGCCACACACCAGCGCAAGGCGTTGGCCGCTTCCTTCATGTCGGTGACCACCGGTGCCAACAGGTGCGGGATACCGTCGTAGATGCTCAGTTCCAGCATTTTGGGGTCCACCATGATGAAGCGGACATCTTCCGGGCCGGCCTTGAGCAGCATACTGAGCAGCATGGCATTCACGCCCACGGATTTACCGGAACCAGTGGTACCCGCCACCAGCAGGTGCGGCATTTTGGCGAGGTTGGCGACCATCGGGTTGCCACCAATGTCGTTACCCAGCGCCAGCGTCAGTGGGGAGCTGGAGTCCTGAAACACCCGCGCGTCGAGCACTTCGCTGAGACGGACCATTTCCCGTTCTTCGTTGGGAATCTCGATACCGACTACGGATTTGCCGGGAATCACTTCGACAACCCGCACGCTCAGAACCGCCAGCGACCGCGCAAGATCCTTGGCCAGATTGGAGATCTTGCTCACCTTCACGCCAGGAGCAGGTTTGATCTCGAACCGGGTAATAACGGGACCGGGATTGACCTCGACCACTTCAACGGAGACACCGAAATCCGCCAGTTTTTCCTCGAGCAGTCGCGACATGTGCTCCAGGGACTCTTTGGAGTAGCCTCTATCCTGATGTTCCTCGGGAGGATCCAGCAGCGAAATCGGCGGAATCGGGCTCTCAATATCTTCCAGCAATGAAGGCTGCCTGCCGCCCTTATCCTTAGGCTGAGAAGAAGGCTGTTGGTCTTTCTTGAAGGGCGAGATCTTCAGCGACCGTCCGGCAGGCTGTGGAGATGGCTCTGGCCGGGCGGGTTTGCCGTCAGCGACAGGAACCTCATCCCGGGAGCTGAAGCTTTCTGGCCACGGCGGTTCCGGGTCGAACTCGGCGGAGAGACCATCCAGTACAGGCTGCTTTCGATCAGTTTCGGGCTGTGAAGCGGCCTTCCGGGGCTTCGGCTTTTTCGGACCGAAGCCGGGGATCCGCTGCCACCAGCGCGGCTTGTTGGAATATGCTTGTTCCCAGGTGCTGTCGCCGGGCGGCACACGGTCCTTGACGACCGGTGGCTCGGCTTTGGGTTCTGGTTTTTCCGGCTTCGGCTTACGTTTGAACAGGCTCTTGATGGCCAGGACCGTTCTAAGGATCAGGCCACCCACCTGATCCATCAGCCAGAACCAGGACAGGCCAGTGGTGACGGTTAGCGCGAACAGGAAGATGGCGACCAGCAAAAGCGTCGTGGCCGGCAGGTTGAAAAACCGAATCATGGCTTCGGCTACAGCCGTTCCCAGCACCCCACCTGAGGAGGCCCCGAGACCAAACACGGAATACAGTGACAACAGGCTGGTTGCCGAAAGAAGGATCAGCAGAAAGCCACCGAACCGCATCATGAACAGCGGCCAGTGCAAATCCAGGGAATCGTTACGCCGACGGATGAGCATCAACGCGTAACCGGCTATCATTATCGGAAACAGGTAGGCTATCTGGCCAAAGAAGTCCATGAAAAGGCTGGCCAGCCAGGCGCCGGTGCGACCGGCATAATTCCGCACACTGGTGTCATGGCCAATGCTGGCCCAGCCCGGATCCGAGGGGCTGAAGGTTACCAGGGCCATGGAAAGATATATACACAGGGCTATCAGCGCGATAACGGCGCCTTCACGGGCACCCTGGGCTGCCAGACGGCGAAAGTGCAGCTGCTTCTCTGTCAGTTCCCGTGGTGCTTTCTTCGCTTTTGCAGATTCGGCCATGAATGCTCAAACGTTATCGGTGCTTGCGTTCCGAAGCGCCTGAAAGCCCCTTTCCAGATCGGTTTTCAGGTCTTCAACGGCTTCGATTCCCACGGAAATCCTGATCAGGTTTTCCGTAATCCCGGCCCTCGCCTTGTCCTCTGGTGATAAGCGCCCGTGAGTGGTCGTGGCTGGATGCGTGATCGTGGTTTTAACGTCACCCAGGTTTGCCGTGATGGAAATCATTCGGGTGCCATCAATGAAGCCCCAGGCCTCTTCCCTTGCGCCCTTGACCTGGAACGACAGCACACCACCGAAACCGGATTGCTGTTTTTTCGCCAGCTCGTGTTGCGGATGACTCTGGAGCCCGGCATAGAAAACACGTTCAACCGCCGGCTGTTGCTCCAGCCACAGAGCCAACTCTACCGCATTGTCACAGTGGGCGCGCATACGAATTGGTAAGGTTTCCAATCCCTTCTGGAACACCCAGGCATTGAAGGGGCTCATGGAGGGGCCAGCCGAGCGCAGGAAGCCATAGACCTCTTCCATCATTTTTTCGGACCCGACCACAACGCCGCCCACGCAGCGGCCCTGACCATCCAGGTATTTAGTGGCCGAGTGGATCACGATATCCGCGCCCTGTTCCAACGGACGCTGAAGCACCGGGGTACAAAAACAGTTATCAACAACGAATAACGCGTCGTTATCATGGGCCAGCTGGCCCAACGCCGCCATATCCGCCACTTCGCACAGGGGATTGGACGGTGTTTCAAGAAACAGCATCCGGGTTTCGGGACGGACAGCAACCCGCCACTCTTGCATATCCGTCAGGCTGACAAACGTGGTTTCCACTCCGAAACGGGCCATGTATTTCTGGAACAGCACATTGGTGGTGCCGAATACACCCCGGGAGCAGATCACGTGATCGCCACTGTGCAACAGCGCCATACAGGTGCTCAGGATAGCCGACATACCGGAAGCCGTGGCGACCGCTCGCTCGCCGCCTTCCATGGCGGCAATCCGGCCTTCAAAGGATTGCACCGTGGGGTTGGTAAAACGGGAATAGATATTGCCGGGTTCCTCGCCGCCAAAACGGGCGGCCGCCTGTGCAGCGCTACCATATACAAAACTCGATGTGGGAAATATGGCGTCGCTGTGCTCCAGTTGCCCGGTACGGATCTGCCCTGCTCTCACTGCCAGGGTATCCACCGACACACCTTCAAGATCCGACTCCGGAATCCAGACAGTCTCTTCACGGCGAAAGGTCATCAACGTCTCCTGCCTGATATGGCTGTTTCAGTCTTCGTCATTGTACAGATCAATAATGCCGTTATCGCCGAATGTGGCGCTGGTGCCCTCGAACCGCTTGTCATCATTGCGCAATTCATCCAGCCGGTTCAGATAGGCTGCATCGACATCGCCGGTCACGTAGTTGCCAGTAAACACCGAACATTCCCAGCCCTCAATGTTGTCATTGACATCACTGACGCAGGTTATCAGATCCTCCAGGTCCTGGTAGAGCAGCCAGTCGGCGCCGATCAGTTCCCGGATTTCCTCTATGGTGCGGTCATGGGCGATCAGTTCGCTCGCTGTAGGCATGTCAATACCGTAAACATTCGGGTAGCGCACCGGGGGCGCCGCAGAGGCAAAATAAACCTTGCGGGCACCGGCATCCCGGGCCATCTGGACAATCTCCTTGCAGGTGGTGCCACGAACAATGGAATCGTCCACCAGCATCACGTTTTTACCACGGAACTCCAAACCTATCGGGTTCAATTTCTGGCGGACCGATTTCTTGCGCATTTTCTGGCCTGGCATGATAAATGTCCGACCAATGTACCGGTTCTTGATGAAGCCCTCCCGGAACTTCACGCCCAGGCGGTGCGCCATCTGCATGGCGGAGGTCCGACTGGTATCGGGAATCGGCATGACCACGTCGATATCGTGATCCGGGGTCTCGCGCAGAACCTTATCAGCCAGGGTCTCCCCCATGCGCAGCCGAGCCTTGTAAACCGACACCTTGTCGATAATGGAGTCCGGTCGAGCGAAATACACGTGCTCGAAAATACACGGGTAAAGGTGGGGCTGCTGGGCACACTGGCGGGTATACAGAGTGCCGTCGGTTTCAATATAGACGGCCTCTCCTGGCGCAATGTCCCGCACCAGAGTATAACCCGCGGCGTTCAGGGCAACGCTTTCGGAGGCAATCATGTATTCCTTGCGGCCATCCTCGGCGGTACGCTCACCGTAGCAGGCCGGCCGAATACCATTCGGATCCCGGAAACCGACAATGCCGTAGCCGGTAATCATGGCAATAACGGCATAGGCACCACGGCAACGCTTGTGAACCGCGCTGACCGCAGAAAAAATATCGTCCTTGCCCGGGTCCAGCTTGCCCAGCTTCTGGAGTTCATGGGCGAACACGTTCAACAACACTTCCGAGTCGGAATTGGTATTGATATGGCGCAGATCAGTCCTGAAAAGATCCTTGCTCAGATCATCCGCATTGGTCAGGTTGCCGTTGTGGGCCAGGGTAATCCCGTAAGGGCTGTTCACATAAAACGGCTGGGCCTCAGCGGAACTGGAGCTGCCCGCTGTCGGATAGCGAACGTGGCCAATGCCGACATTACCCACCAGCCGACGCATATGCCGGGTATGGAAGACATCCCGCACCAGCCCGTTGTCTTTGCGGAGGAAAAACCGATCATCCTGAAATGTCACCATGCCCGCCGCATCCTGGCCCCGGTGCTGAAGTACAGTCAGCGCATCATAGAGCGACTGATTAACGTAGGAAGTACTCACGATGCCGACAATGCCACACATGGATAAGGGTATCTCCGAGTATTAGAACTGAATGTTAGCCGGGCGCGAACGCGGGTTCCACGCCTTCCTGCTTTGTAACCGGGTCCCGGTTACGGCGCGTTCTCGGGTGCGGGCCCCGGAAAGCTCGCAAATTCATCGCCCAGGGTCCGCCTGGACCAGTCTTCAACCACGGCCAGGCGATCAATAATGATTGACGTTCGCCACCAGGTATCCTGGGCCAGCGGCGTGTACCGGGTAAACGCAATGGCAACGATCACTACCACCACACCGCGCAGAAGCCCGAATCCCATGCCAAGCACCCGGTCGGTGGCCGACAGCCCGGTAGCCCGAACCAGATGGCCGATCATGTTGTTGATGATGGCACCGACAATGAGCGTTCCGAAGAAGAGTATGGCAAAGGCCGCAATAAGCCGGACAAGAGGTGTTTCAATCGTATTTTCCAACAGGGACTGCATCTGGGGATGGAAGGTTCTGGCCAGGATGAACGCCCCCACCCAAATCACCAGAGACAGGGCTTCTCGGACAAAGCCCCGCCGCAGGCTGATGAGGGTGGAAATTGTAAGCAGGGCAATAATGACCCAGTCAATCCAGATCAGCGCTTCCATTGAAAACCCGATGGAGAAAAGGAAGCGCGAATTCTATCAGGAAACCCCGGCTAGCCAAACCGCCAGACACACATAAACCCGATCCCGACCGCTATTTTCCGCCAGAGGTGACCAGACTGTTCAGGCCAAAAGCATCGTCCAGGGCTGTCTTGGCGGATTCGGCGTCGGATTTCGACGCAAAAGGCCCGCTGAAAACACGGGTCAGTGTGGTATCGCCACGGACAACCTTCTGCAGATGGGAGCCGTAGCCTTTTTCCCGGACCTGGTCCCTGAGGCGGCGGGCGTTATCGGAATTGCCGAAGCTCCCCAACTGGACCACCCAGGCGCCCTCCAGGGAGCGTTCGTATTCAGCGGTTTCCGTGGCCGGGTTTTCAGAGGCTTGACCTACGGTTCCGGCCGAAGCACTGGCCGGCTCCCGAGCAGAGCTCGCCGGGGGCTGCCCGGCATCGGTTGACTCAACCACCCCGGACGTTGCTTTATCGCCCGGAGAGTCTTCAAGAATGCGATACCCGGGGGAATCACCGCTATTTTCCCCGGTCGCTGGTGCCGTTCTATTGCCATCCCTGGACTCAGGGCCGGAGGAAGGCGCGGGTGCCACTTCGGTTCGGGGTGCTGCCACTTCGGGGAACGGTGGCTCCTCCGGAATCTTGATGGTTGTGGAGGTGCGTTCGGAATGAGGCTCATCAAAGAGCATGGGGACAAAGATAACCGCGAGGGAGACCAGAACCAACGCCCCGATTATTCTCTGTTTCAGTCCATCCACGTTGCCTGGCTCCCAATTGTTGTGACTGCGCCCCACCCGGGCACCCATGAGCAGATACTAACTGCCTGAAAGCCAGAACTCAAAGTGTTAGCAGCCATAGACAAAGTTTAAGACGGCTTGCCGCCTCCGGTTGATTTATCAGCGAGCAGGATTTGCCGCGCCTCGGCGACTGTGTAAAAGGAACCGAAAACGACCACAAGATCCGTCAGGGCCGTCGCGGCCAGCGCCGAATTCAGCGCCTCGTCTACCGATCCGAAAGCTGGTGCGTTAGCGATTTCGGCACTGGCCAACCTGGCCTGCAAATCCTGGCCGGACAGCCCCCTCGGCACCTTGAGGCTGGCCGGATACCAGGCATCAACCACGTCAATCATGGCTCTGCCGACACCTTCCACATCCTTGTCCCCTAAAGCACCGTAAACCGCATGGATGCGCCTGCCAGGGAGTTTCAGGCTGTTCAGCTGCCCCGCCAACCACCCGGCCGCATGGGGATTGTGACCAACATCCAGAAAAATATCCGGGGAGGACCCAAGGCGCTCGAATCGCCCGGGCAGGCCAAGGCCTGAAAGCACTTTCTCAATCACGGTAACCGGCAGGTCTGGTTCAAGCTGGCGCACGGCAACCACTGCCGCTGCAACGCTTTTGACCGGCAAAGGCCCGGCAGGCAAACGAATCGTCTGTTCGTGATAGCGCAGTTTCACTGCCGGAAAACCGGAGGCGGGCCGTGGGTCTGTCACCAACTCATAGTCCCGCCCAACCATGGCCAGCTGAACTTTCTGGGCCGCCGCCTGCTGAAGTACCGAGCCTGGTGGGTCGGTGTCTCCATAGACCGCCGGAATACCACGCCTGAGTACCCCGGCCTTCTCAAACCCGATGACTTCCCGGTTATCACCCAGAAAGGCAACATGGTCGATGTCCACCGATGTCAGTATGGCGAAATCCGCATCGAGCGCATTCACCGCGTCCAGACGCCCACCAAGACCGACTTCCAGTATCCAGTTGTCGAGGCCCGCGTCGGCGAAGGCCACGAAAGCGGCCAGGGTCCCGAACTCAAAATAGGTGAGCGAAACATTGCCACGGGCAACCTCGACTGCCTCGAACGCCCTTATCAGTGCGTCGTCAGAAATATCCTCGCCATTCAGCCGCACACGCTCGTTATAGCGTTGGAGATGGGGTGAGGTATAAGCCCCAGTACGACGACCGGCAGCGCGCAAAAGCGCCTCCACAGCGGCTACAGTGCTGCCCTTGCCATTGGTACCTGCCACCGTGATGATGCGGGCGTCCGGCGTTCGCCGGAAAAGCCGGCGCAATACCAGCAGAACCCGGTCCAGACCGAGGTCAATCTCCGTGGGGTGAATCGCTTCAAGGTAGGCAAGCCACTGATCGACAGTGGCACCCGCCTCCGGCGAAGCCGGAGACTGGTCTGGACGGTTACTCGGCGGGGGCATCGGTTTCAGGCTTTTCCGAAACTTCAAACTCGATAGGCTCTTCGGTCCCCGGGCGCTCCTGGCCGGTGAATTTGGCGAGCACATGGGCAATACGTTCACGCATCTGATGACGGTGAAGAATTATGTCGATCGCACCATGCTCCAGCAGGAACTCACTGCGCTGAAAGCCTTCCGGCAGCCTTTCACGAACCGTCTGTTCGATGACCCGGGGACCGGCAAAGCCTATCAATGCGTTGGGCTCGGCGATGTTGATATCACCCAGCATGGCCAGACTGGCGGAAACGCCACCGAACACGGGGTCTGTCATTACCGAAATATAAGGAATCCCCTCAAGTTTCATACGCTCAAGCACCGCAGCCGTTTTCGACATCTGCATCAACGACAGGATCGCTTCCTGCATCCGGGCGCCACCGCTGGCGGAGAAACAGACCAGGGGAATCCGCTCCTTGCGGGCGACATTGGCGGCCTGGACGAATTTTTCGCCGACAACCTGGCCCATGGAGCCGCCCAGGAAGCCAAACTCAAAGGCACAGGCCACCAACGGAACCCCAAGGGTTGTGCCTTTGATGGCCACCAGAGCGTCTTTTTCGCCCGTTGTTTTCTGAGCCTGGGACAACCGGTCCTTGTAGCGCTTGCTGTCCTTGAACTTCAGACGATCCCAGGGCTCGAGTTCAGCCGAGATTTCTTCCCGGCCTTCCGGGTCCAGGAAAATGTCGAGACGCCGGCGAGCCGTCACCCTCAGGTGGTGGTTGCATTTGGGACAAACATCCAGGTTTTTCTCAAGTTCCGGCTTGTAGAGAAAGGCGCCGCATTTGGGGCACTTCTTCCACAGCCCCTCCGGTACGCCGGTTCTCTGCTTGGATTCCGAGCGAATCTTGCTCGGCATGATCTTGTCCAGCCAGTTACTCATGGTCTCATCCTGTCCTTTGACGCCTGTTTACCCTCCTCCGTTTAACTCAGGAGGCGAGACTGTCCAGTGCTTCACGCATCGGGTGGAGCAGATCCGTCAAGGCCCGCTTGAGCTGGTCGGTATCTGCCTGATTTCTGGCTATTGTATCGACCAGGACACTACCAACAATTACACCATCGGATACCCGGCCGACCGCGGCAGCGGTTTCCGCGTCCCGGATGCCAAAACCGACACCAACGGGAAGCGCCGTCAGTTCGTGAATGTGGTTCACTTTTCCGGCAACCTCGTCCACATTGATGGTGGCGGATCCTGTCACACCCTTGATGGAAACATAGTACACATAACCGGATGAGTGCTCACTGATTGCCCGAATCCGGTCATCGGTGGTGGTCGGTGCCAGCAGGAAAATGGCGTCGAGATCACGCTGGGTAAACAGCGGAGCAACCTCGTCGGCCTCTTCTGGCGGCAGGTCCACGGTCAGGATACCGTCCACACCAGCATCCTTGGCGGCATCCGCAAAACGCTCGTAGCCCATGGCCTCCATAGGATTCAGGTAGCCCATCAACACCACCGGGGTGTTGTCATCCGACTTCCGGAACGCCTTGACCATGGCAATCACCTGTCGCAGCGAGGTACCGTGGACCAAAGCCCGCTCACAGGCCAGCTGGATGACCGGACCGTCCGCCATCGGATCAGAAAACGGCACCCCCAGCTCAATGATATCGGCACCCGCAGCCACAAGCGTATGCATCAGGTCTACCGTGACATCGGGATGGGGGTCACCGGCGGTAATGTAGGGAATAAGCGCCTTGCGGCCCTGTCCTTTCAGGGCCTTGAGGACCCCTTCAATTCGGCTCATGCCTGCTCCTGTTGAATCTTCAGATCTCGATGCCTTCAAGCCTGGCAACCGTGTTGATGTCCTTGTCGCCACGTCCGGAAACGTTGATAACGACGGTCTGGTCTTTATCCATGGTCGCCGCCAGCTTGATGGCGTAAGCGACTGCGTGAGCGGTTTCCAGAGCGGGCATGATGCCCTCTACCCGGGTCAGCTTGCGGAATCCTTCCATGGCTTCGTCATCAGTCACCGACACATAGTGCGCCCGGCCAATGTCTTTCAGCCAGCTGTGCTCAGGCCCGACACCCGGATAGTCCAGGCCGGCACTCACCGAATGGGTGGCCGCGATCTGGCCGTTCTCGTCTTCCATCAGGTAGGTTCGGTTGCCATGAAGCACACCCGGACGGCCGGCACAAAGTGGTGCTGCGTGCTTGCCGGTATCGATACCCAGGCCACCGGCTTCCACACCGTAGAGCTCGACCGACTCATCAGCCAGGAACGGATAGAACAGACCAATGGCATTGGAGCCACCACCCACACAGGCAACCAGCGCATCCGGCAGTTTGCCGGTTTTATCCAACGCCTGGCGGCGGGTTTCACGCCCGATCACCGACTGGAAGTCCCGGACCAGCAGAGGGTAAGGATGCGGGCCGGCGACGGTGCCGATGATGTAGAAAGTGTCATCTACATTCGCCACCCAGTCACGCATGGCTTCGTTCATGGCATCTTTCAGGGTCCTGGTACCGCTTTGAACGGAATGCACGGTGGCACCCAGGAGCTTCATGCGGAACACATTCAGAGACTGGCGCTGGACATCCTCGGCACCCATGAACACATGGCACTCAAGCCCTAAGCGTGCGCAGACCGTGGCGGTGGCAACACCGTGTTGGCCGGCACCGGTTTCGGCAATAATCCGCTTCTTGCCGAGGAAGCTGGCAAGCAGAGCCTGACCGATCGTATTGTTCACCTTGTGAGCACCAGTGTGACAAAGATCCTCGCGCTTCAGCCAGATCTGGGCGCCGCCGGTTTCGCGGCTGAGACGCTCGGCGAAATACAGCGGCGTTGGCCGACCAACATAATCCGCCAGTTCCTTATCAAACCGCGCCTGGAATTCTGGGTCTTTCTTCAGGCGGGCGTACTCTTTCTCGAGTGTCATCAGGGAATCCATCAGAGTCTCGGAAACAAACCGCCCACCAAAGGCCCCGAAGTGACCCCGCGCGTCCGGCAGTGCGCTCAGCATTTCTTCAGTCAGTTTTACAGACACGGTGAACCTCTTTGATGAAATGAGAAATTTTCTGGGTATCCTTGGTGCCCTTGCCCTGCTCAACACCGCCACTGACATCCACGGCCCAGGGTTTCACCTGCTTCACAGCGGCAAATACGTTATCAGATGACAACCCGCCGGCCAATATAATCGGGAGCGGCCGATGATCGGGGATAAGATCCCAGTTGAACGACTTCCCGGTGCCGCCATAACGATCGGGATCCCAGGCGTCCACCAGCAGACCGGACGCGTCCCGGAATTCGTCAAAGGCGTCTTCAACCTGCCCTGCCTCCCGGACCCGGATGGCCTTGATCCACCGGCGCCCGAAACCGGCACAGAAGCCGGCCGCCTCGTCGCCGTGGAACTGGAGCAAGTCGAGGGGCACCTTCTCCAGAACCGCCTCAACATCCTGCCGGGTGGGATTAACGAACAGTCCGACGATCGACACAAATGCCGGGACGCGTTTTGCCAGTTCCGCCGCCTGCTCCACAGACACCGATCTGGGGCTGGGCCGATAGAACACAAGGCCCAGGGCGTCGGCACCGCATTGAACGGCCCCGTCGATATCCTCGGGGCGGGTAAGGCCGCAAATTTTGACCCTTGCGCTCATTAGCTCGGAACCCGTTGTTTGACATGGATCTGTGTTGGGGTGAACGGACTGTTCTCCGCCCGGCTGAACCACGGCCTCAGAAAACCCGGGCCACATTCGGCTGCGGGTATGGCGAATTCCTCCGGATAACCCACATCGACCAGATACAAGCCGTGGGGAGGCGCGGTTACACCGGCAACAGTCCGGTCTCTGGCAACCAGTATCTCATGAATCCATTCCGGCCGCTGCTTTCCCGAGCCAACCGCCATCAGGGCGCCGGCAATATTCCGGACCATGTGATGCAAAAACGCATTGGCCTGCACGTCTATTACGACAAAATCCCGCTTCCGGGTTACCGAAATCCGCTCGAGAAACCGAATGGGTGTTCGGGATTGACAGCCAGCAGCACGAAACGAGGAAAAGTCATGCTCCCCAGCCAGTACCTGGGCCGCCTGATGCATGCATTCTGCATCCAGTGGGCGGAAGGTCCAGCTTACCTGGCCTCGCTGGATGCCGGGGCGCACCGGATAATTGTAAATGATGTAGCGATAGCGACGGTAGGTTGCGGAAAATCGCGCGTGAAAATCGCCTGTGCCATTGCCGGCCCAATGCACAGAAATGTCTTCGGGCAAGGCGGTATTGATACCCATGACCCAGGAGCGAAGATTCCGGACAGACGGGGTATCAAAATGAGCAATCTGATAACTGGCATGAACACCGGCATCGGTTCGCCCGGCACACACCAGATCCACCGGATGATCCGCAACCCTTGCCACCGCCCTGGTCAGCTCCGCCTCCACCGATCGGACGCCGGATTTCTGGAGCTGCCAGCCATGGAAACCGCGCCCATCATATTCAAGGGCCAATGTGACGCGGCCTGCCCCTATGGGGTTATCCGTGGTGAGCTGCTGGGTTTCGAGAAACAAGTGCGAATCCGGAAAGAGTGGTTGCATAAAACAAAGCACCGGCTTATTGCCGGGAACTTACCCGGCGGCCGGCGCTTGCTGCCTTTCACGTCCGATTATAACGGATCAGGACAGATTTTTAAGAAGGTCCTGTGCCTCCGCTTTCTGATCTTCGTCTCCTTCCAGTGTTACTTCCTCGAGGATGTCCCGGGCGCCGTCAGAGTCACCCATCTCAATGTAAGCCCGCGCAAGATCAAGCTTGGTCGCGGCTTCATCGGTTCCAGCCAGGAAGTCGAAGTCATCTTCATCACCCAGCTCATTTTCATCAATATCGGCAACCTGTGACTTACGTGCTCCATCGGAAACCACCGGCAGATCCAGATCGTCTTCCTGTTCGTCCAGTTCCCCGGTGATACCCTGCTGCTCAAGTTCCTCCACTCCTTCGACGGCTTGCTCCGGATCTCCTTCGTCCGCATCACCCTTACCAGCGGCATCCTCAAGACCAAGCTTCTCTCCAAGCTTCTCTCCAAGCTCCTCTCCAAGCGACGCTTCTTCGGTCTCGTCAGAGCTCGCTGAATCGGCGGAATCGGAAAATTCTTCCATCAGAGCCAGGTCCTCATCGGAGACATCGAGTTCCAGGTTATCCAGCGAGGACTGTTCAACCTCGCTACCAGCCAGCTTGTCCTCTTCGTCGGCCACCTTGTCCAGTTCGGCATCGAGTTCATCCAGGAAGGACTCATCCAGGGAATCGATGTCGGTTTCAGCACCCGGCTCTGGGAGCTCTTCCGGCGGAGTTTCCGGCTCAGTCGTTGATTGTTCCTCCACCAGATCACCTTCAGCAAGGTCCCCCTCCTCCAGGTTAAGGCTCAGGTCGTCTTCGAGTTCATCAAGGCCTTGCTCCGCGCCGGATGATTCTTCAGAGTCCATCTCGAACTCCGAGGACAGGTCCCAGTCACCGGACTCTTCCAGTTCCGAGCCGTCTTCAGTCGCAAGCTTCTCTTTATCGGATTCCAGCTCAAGGCCCGACAAGTCGTATTCGATCATGTCGTCCAGGCTTTCCTCCTTATCACCTTCAGGCTCTTCACCTGCAGAGGATTTCGAAGCCGCCGGGGCTTGAAATTCATCAAGATCGAAATCAGACAGGTCAGTCTCTGACAGGTCCGAGTCAAAGTCTCCGAACTTATTCTCGGCGGGTTCTTGCTGCTCCGAATCGAACTGATCGGCCAGAAGCTCTTCGGATTCCGGTTTATCCTGCTTTTCAGCTGGCTCGTCGCCGGCTTTTTCGGAATCATAAGAGGTTGTAAAGGAATCTGAACGCAACTGTGATTCGAGAGCATCGATGCTGGGCGTCGATTCTGCCCCTTCCATCCTTGCCCGAAGCTCATTTGCTGTTGTCAGCGCTTCTTCGTTTTCCAGAGCCTCGATTTCAGCGAATTGTTTGTCGAACGAGTCGCGATCCTGGGTATCCGCATAGACGCCCAGCAATATCAGGCGCAGATCGGTGCGGCTGGGCTCACGGGAAATTGCGTTCTCAAGAATCTGTACTGCCTGATCATACTGACCGGAGGCAATGTAGGAATCCGCCTTCGACAGCGCATCACCGACAGCGGATCCCTGAACTTCCTCGTCCAGACTCAGATCAAACGAGTCTCCTTCATCGGCTTCACTGTTGAGTTGCTCATAGAACGCCTTTTCCCGGTTTGCTTTACGACGGGCAAGTAGCAGAAGTACCAACAGAAGCACAAGCAGACCGCCACCCAGGGCAATCTGGTAGATCGGATTACTGGTAATGGCGTTGATAACGTTACCAGGGAAGCCCTTATCGACTGCCGGTGTTGCTGGCTTGGGAGCGGGCTCTCCGGCCTGGCCTGGCTCTGGTGCGGCGGGCGCTGCTGCGGCCGTCTCATCACCGTTCTCGGCAGCTTCCGCCTCAGCCTCGGACATGTCAGAACTTACGGCTACGTCCGCAGCCTCTTCCGCTGCCGAATCGGCAACCTCGGCTTCAGCGGGCGCGGTCTGCTCTGTCGATTCGCCACCGGCTGCCTGCTGCATTTCAGCGAGCTGTGAGTTCTTCAGCTCAAGGAGCCGCTGTAAGGTTTGCACCTGATCCTGCAGGTCTTCCACGCGACTGTTCAGCTCATCGTTTTCACGGCGAGCACTTTCAAGCTCTTCCATGGCGACCGCTGTGCCGGCATCAACGCCGCCCGGCAGCTCGCTGTCGCCACCCGCGGATCCGTTTTCACTGGACTCCGTGCCAGTCTCGTCAGATACCACCAGCTTGAGCTCATCGCCGCCAGAAACAGCCTCTTGTTGAGGTGCGGGCTCTGGCTGCCGTTCGGCGGTTGCATCCAGGGTACGCTGGGGAGCCTGAAAATCCTGATTCTGCTGCGCAACCAAACGAATAGCCTCAGCTCGAGTGCGACTCTGGATCTGATCGAGAGACGGGACGCGCAGAACTTCGCCACGCTTCAGGCGGTTGATGTTGTTACCAATGAATGCGTTCGGGTTCAGGTCCTGAATTGCCAGCATGACCTGCTGCATGGAAACACTGCTGTCAGGGCGCACCCGGGATGCAATGGTCCACAGGGTATCCGAAGCTCCCGTGGGCCCCAAGGTATTAGCCTGATCTCCGGTGCCGAGGGACCGCTCCGCCTGGGCCTGCCGACGCACGGACTCGGCACTGCGAGTGGTTGCTGGCTGACTGGTTTCTTGGCTGGTGGAAACCGTCGGAGCGCTGACCTGTTCCCGCACACCAGACTCTTCCGCGTAAACAGGCGGGTCCACAAGCACGGCGTATTCCCGCATTAACCGGCCATTTGGCCAGGTCAATTCGAGCAGAAAGTTGAGGTACGGCTCCCTCACTGGTTCGCGCGATGAAACATTAACAATGAGACTGCCATCATTGCCGGTGACCACCTGAAACCTGAGCTTGCCGAGGAACTGGTTGCGATCCAGCCCCACCCGCTCATATGCCTGGTCCGAGGCAATATTGACGAACACGTCCGCTGGATTGATGCCACGGCTTTGGGGCAGAACAATTTCTGCGTCCAATGGCTCATTCAGATAGGACTGAAGTTCAATTTCACCCAGCCCCAGGGCTTGTGCAACACCGGATCCGAGCCCTCCCGCCAGAGCCAGGGCAACCGCAAGCTTGCGTACCTTCATGCTTTTTCCTTTCCAGTCTCCGTTATTCGTTACTGTTCTCTTGCAAACAGAATCGGACGAGGTTGGATGACTCCCATCTGGATAATTCTCGTTATTATGTGCTCTTTTTAATCTTCAGTCCGGCAAGTATTGTTGATAAAACCTATTTTATCAATCAATCAGCCGCAATCCTTGTAGCATTTTTTTATCTATCGCACGGAACTACCTAGCGCCCATGAAAATAACAGGGGCGGAGACTGAAATCAGCCTCCGCCCCTTACCGGTTTGCCAAAATCGGACACAGTTGGCATTTATTGCCTCTGTGTAACAATTTTTAACACTCCCGAAGGATCCGGAGCATACGGCGCAGCGGCTCGGCGGCTCCCCACAGCAGCTGATCGCCCACGGTAAACGCGGAAATGTATTCCGGCCCCATGGTCAGCTTGCGGATACGGCCAATCGGCACACTCAATGTGCCGGTCACCTTCGCCGGGGTCAGCTCCGCAATGGTCGCATCGCGGTCATTGGGGATGACTTTCACCCAGTCATTCGCCCTGGCCAGAATCGATTCGATTTCCGGCACCGGCAGATCCTTCTTCAGCTTGATGGTCAGTGCCTGACTGTGGGAGCGCATGGCGCCGATCCGCACACAGAGGCCATCAATGGGAATCGGGTTATCGGAACGACCGAGAATCTTGTTGGTCTCGGCACCCGCTTTCCACTCCTCCTTGCTCATGCCGTTATCCAGCTGTTTGTCAATAAACGGGATAAGACTGCCCGCCAGCGGCACCTGGAAGTGTTCGGTCGGAAAACCATCGGAACGCATGGTTTCAGTTACTTTCCGGTCAATTTCGAGAATCGCGGAAGACGGATCGTCCAGCTCGGTCCTGACGCTGTTGTTGAGCTCGCCCATCTGGTTCAACAGCTCGCGCATGTTCTGAGCGCCGGAGCCGGAAGCCGCCTGGTAGGTCATGGGCGACACCCACTCGACCAGATCCTGCTCCAGCAGGCCACCCAGGGCCAGCATCATCAGGCTGACAGTGCAGTTACCACCGACGTAGTCCTTAACGCCTTTCTCGAGCGCGGCATCAATCACGTTACGGTTGACCGGATCCAGCACAATCACAGAGTGGTCGACCATCCGCAGCGTGGAGGCTGCATCAACCCAGTAGCCTTCCCAGCCCGCGTCCCGGAGCTTCTGATAAACCGCACCGGTGTAGTCGCCGCCCTGACAGGTCACGATTACATCCAGGGTTTTCAGAATCTCGACATCGAAAGCGTCCTGCAGAGGCGGAACGTCATCTTTACCCACATCCGGCGCTGGCTTGCCAGCCTGGGACGTGGTGAAAAATACCGGCTCGATATCGGCGAAATCATTTTCTTCACGCATGCGCTGCATGAGGACCGAGCCCACCATGCCACGCCAACCTACAAGTCCAACTCGCTTCATGTGCGATCTTCAGACCTCGTTTTATGCCCGCCCTATGCCTTTATCGCTGGCAGGGACAGGATGAATGATCCCGCGGCAACTGCGTCCCGTTGCCGTCGGGTCTCAGATACACCGACCAGGGCCTGACCTTTACAGCGCGGCGAGAACAGCATCACCCGTTTCGCGGGTAGAAACCCTCGTTGCGCCCTCAGACATGATGTCCGCAGTCCGCAGACCCTGATCCAGAACCTTGTTGACCGCCGCTTCAATGGCTTTTGCAGCTTTTTCCTCATTCAGACTGTACCGCAACATCATGGCAGCACTGAGGATAGTAGCCAACGGGTTGGCAACGCCCTTGCCGGCAATATCCGGCGCGGAACCGTGGCAGGGTTCGTACATACCCTGTTTTTCCGAGTTTAGCGACGCCGACGGCAACATGCCAATGGAGCCGGTGAGCATAGCCGCTTCGTCCGAAAGAATATCACCAAACATGTTGCCAGTCACAATCACATCGAACTGTTTAGGGGCCCGAACCAGTTGCATGGCGGCGTTGTCCACATACATATGAGACAACTCCACATCCGGATATTCCCGGCGCAGATCGTTCATGATTTCCCGCCATAGAACCGTCACTTCCAGCACATTCGCCTTGTCCACGGAGCACAGTTTCTTGCCCCGCTGCCGGGCGGCCTCAAAAGCGACCCGACCAATACGACGAATTTCCGATTCGGTGTAGGCATAGGTGTTGTAACCCTGGCGTTCACCGCCCTCAAGCTCACGCACGCCGCGAGGCTGACCGAAATAAATGCCGCCGGTCAGCTCACGGACAATCATGATATCCAGACCGGAAACCACCTCCGGCTTCAGGGACGAGGCGGAAGCCAGTTGCGGGTAAAGAATCGCCGGGCGCAGGTTGGCGAATAATTCAAGGTTGGAGCGCAGCCCCAGCAGCCCTTTTTCCGGGCGTCTGGCCATGGGCAGACTGTCCCATTGAGGGCCGCCAACCGCGCCCAGCAAAATCGCATCGGCCTTCGTCGCCTTCTCGAGCGTCTCATCCGGAAGCGGCGTCTCGGCTTCATCAATCGCCGCACCGCCGACAAGACCAGATTCGAAATTCAGGCCAAGATTGAACTGGTCATTGACTTTATGAAGCACTTTTTCGGCTTCCGCAACGATTTCCGGGCCGATACCATCGCCGGGAAGCATTAATACTGTTCTGGGCATGTGTTTTCCTTGTTCCATTGTTTTGTGTCGGATTACGCCCTTGGCTAATCCGACCTACATAATCGGTATTTCTATCGGATATCTGTCAGACAGTTAGTCGGATTAGCGCATGCGTAATCCGACACCAAAATCAGCTGCCAGCGCCAAACAGCCAGGGCGCGGTCTTCCGGCGGCTTTCCTCGTAGGACCTGATCAACTCCGCATCTTCCAGAGTGACCCCGATATCATCCAGGCCATTCAGCAGACAATGACGGCGGAAATCGTCCACCTCGAAGGTGAAGCTCTCTCCCGAGGGCGTGGTCACGGTTCTGGCTTCCAGATCCACTGCCAACTGATAGCCTTCGCTTTGCTCCACTTCCTGGAATAATCGATCAACAACTTCTTCCTTAAGAACAATGGGTAACAGGCCATTCTTAAAACAATTGTTATAGAAAATATCGGCAAAGCTCGGGGCGATAATCACCCGGAATCCGAAATCCTCCAGCGCCCAGGGCGCATGCTCCCGGCTTGAACCGCAGCCAAAATTGCGGCGCGCCAAGAGTACACTGGCGTTCGTGTATCGATCCTGATTCAGGACAAAATCCGGGTTAATCGGCCGGGTGGAGCAATCCTGGTCCGGCTTGCCTTCATCCAGATAACGCAGTTCATCAAACAGGTTCGGACCAAAGCCGGTGCGCTTGATGGACTTCAGAAACTGCTTGGGAATAATCATGTCCGTATCCACGTTGGCACGGTCCATGGGGGCGACAACGCCCTGATGTTGGGTAAATGCGCGCATGGTTCTCTCCTGTGGATCAGTGCATCAATTCACGGACATCAACGAAATGGCCGGTCATCGCGGCGGCGGCAGCCATGGCCGGGCTCACCAGGTGGGTTCGACCACCAAAGCCCTGCCGACCCTCGAAGTTCCGGTTCGAGGTGGAAGCACAATGCTCACCCTGGCCCAGCTTGTCGGCGTTCATGGCCAGACACATGGAACACCCCGGATCCCGCCATTCCAGACCGGCTTCGATAAAGATCCTGTCCAGACCTTCCTGCTCCGCCTGGGCTTTCACCAGCCCGGAACCAGGAACCACCATGGCCTGCTTCAGAACCGGTGACACCTTCCGCCCTTTCACCACGGCAGCAGCCTCACGCAGATCCTCAATGCGGCTGTTGGTACAGGAGCCGATAAACACCCGGTCCAACTTGATATCGGTAATCGCCATATTTGGCTGCAGCCCCATATATTTCAGAGCCCGGACAATGCCCTCTCGCTTGATGGGATCGGGTTCCTGTTCCGGATCCGGCACCCGGCCATCGATTCCGGCCACCATTTCCGGTGACGTACCCCAGCTTACCTGAGGCTGAATTTCCGAGCCTTCGAGCTCGACAACCTTATCGAACGCCGCATCGCTATCGCTGTACAATGTCCGCCAGTAATCAACCGCAGCGTCCCACTGCTCACCCCTGGGGCTAAAAGGGCGATTGCGAACATACTCGATGGTGGTGTCATCAACCGCCACCATACCAACCCGCGCACCGGCCTCGATGGACATGTTGCAGATGGTCATCCGCCCTTCCATGCTCAGGCCCTGAATGGCCTCGCCACCAAACTCAATCGCGTAACCGGTGCCGCCGGCGGTTCCAATTTTGCCAATGATGGCCAGCACAACATCCTTGCCGGTAACGCCCGGGCCCAGCTTGCCGTTCACCTTGACCAGCATATTTTTCATCTTCTGCTGAACCAGGCACTGGGTTGCCAGCACGTGTTCAACCTCACTGGTGCCGATGCCATGTGCGAGGCAGCCAAAGGCACCGTGGGTAGAGGTGTGGGAATCGCCACAAACAATGCTCATACCCGGCAAAGTCGCGCCCTGCTCGGGCCCGATCACATGGACAATACCCTGGCGCTGGTCCTTGATCTTGAACTCGAGAATCCCGAACTCGTCGCAGTTCTTGTCCAGTGTTTCCACCTGAATCCGGGAAACCGGGTCAACAATGCCTTCAACACCCCGGTCACGGTCCGTGGTAGGCACGTTATGGTCCGGCGTCGCGATATTGGCATCAACCCGCCAAGGCTTGCGCCCAGCCAGACGCAGGCCTTCAAAGGCCTGGGGTGATGTCACTTCGTGTAGCAACTGCCTATCGATGTAAATCAGCGCGGAGCCGTCATCGCGCTGTTTGACGAGATGATCGTCCCACAATTTGTCATATAAAGTCTTGCCCGCCATGGTTCTCTCTCACTCTCTGGGAGTTTCTGGTTCTGACGTTTGTTAAAGCTATCTTACCGCCTGGGACCGAATAACCTCAATTCATGTTTTTTATCTTTGACATGCGTTTTGGTTATACTTTGGCGAAGGTCCCGGCTTGGAAAAGCATTTTCAAAACACGCCAACAAGCACGTCCATGTGGGCTCGAATCGGGCCAGGGATGGCGCGACCGAGCCCTACAGGGATGTATTCACGGGCGTGTTTTGGGAGGTTCGCCCCTCCAGGCAACCTGCACCAAAGTTCTAGCAGCCTGTCGGACTTAAGCAATCGTCGCGAGCAAGGTGGGAAAGCGAACCCGGATTTTCTGGATTTTGAGGCGCATAGTGGTTCTATGCAACGAAAAAGCCGGGAAATATGAGCCGTTTTCCCACCGGCGCAGTAGATTAGCCTTAAGTCCGACAGGCTGCCAGGCCAAAG
>JAXHUV010000119.1:0-7090 GCA_034189445.1 Pseudomonadota bacterium | reverse complement strand
GGCGGCCAGGTCTTCACACTCTTCCAGGGTGATGGCCACCGGCTCGTCCGGGTCCGGGTACATCAGCAGGTCGTTTTCCGCCAGGAAGCGGGCGAAGAGCATGCGGTGCCAGTGCTCGTAGGCGACTTCCTCCACCAGGCGATCCATGCTCTGGACCTTGCCGCCGTTCAGGGAGTCGCCCAACTGTCGCCCGTGGGCACGCAAGCGGCGGCGAAGTTCCCGCTCGGTCTCGCTCAGATGCGCGGCCGGTGTGGGGTCTGCCACGCCCAGCTGGTCCAGCGCGGCGCGGGCACCGGTTTCGGCGGTATTACGGGCGGTTTTGACGGCGCGTTCCAGCTGGTTTCGCAGAATTTTGTCGAGTGGCTTCACTCTGTCCCCTCAATAATTGGTTCAACATTGGCTCAAGACTACCATATGAGCCAATAGTACATCTTATTGGCTCATAGATTGGCTCATAGATTGGCTCATGAGCCAATTCCTGTGTTATTCCCTTCCCGGAAACCAGCGTGCAGCCCGCCCCTTACCCTTAAGGTGGGCCAGGCCATCTTTCCGCAATTCCTCCAGCACGCGCTTGGCCATACTTCGGCTGACCACGGTTTCTTCAAGCATTTCGGCAATGGCCAGGCCCTGCCCCGGGTGCAGTCTGAGCAGTGTCAGCATCTGTTCTCTCGGCGTTCCTGACAGGGTACGGGAATACTTTTTGCGAATTGCCGTTGCCAGGCGCCAGTGGCTGCAAAATTCTTCACTGGCTTGTTCTGCCAGGCCACGGCCAACCAGAGTTTCACATACACCTTCCAGTCGGGTTTTGGTTATTTGAGTGGCTGCGGCCAGTTCATCGGTGTCGGCTGTTGGCTTGCGCCAGAGATGACTCAGCACCTGTAACTCATCCACATTCAGTGGAGGCTTTGATGCGTCTGCCACCAACGTTCGAAAGTCAGCATCCAGAGGTGATTCAGGAAACGTCACGGTTACAGACTCACCGATTTCCCGGATGACGGGTAATCGCTTGCCTTCCATCAGAAAGGCACTGTATATACGCCCTACCCCCAGGTTACTGCGGTTGACCAGGCGCAAACGGGTCAGCGCTTCCACCAAAAGCGGGTTCCGGGCAGCAGGCTGATGGTGAAGGATGTTGTCGGGGGTGAGAGCACCTCTTGCAATGGGGCATTGACAACTTCTGCGCTCAAGTCGGTTTCACCAGTTTCTACCGCTATTTTCCGGCGCAGTGTGCCGGTTAGGGGCTGACAGTCTTTACCAATGCGCACCGTGCCACGGCCTTTGCTATCCGTGTAGGGGGGCAACCCGGGGTATATCTGCATCAGAAGCAGGCGCCCTGTACCCTCGGGTACAGACAACGCTTCGAAAACCGGCATAATCTTTGGGTCGGTCTGATCGTATACCGCTTTTTTCAGCAGATTGGCGTCGATTTCTGGCGGCACCCCAATAATCGAATTGCTCCGCCCTTGTATGCGGTCGGCCACGCCAAATACCACAGTGCCGCCTCCACCATTGGCCATACACACGGCCATCTGGACAACGGTTTTTACCGCGTTGTCCCGGCTTTTCAGGTCCCACTGTTTGAAGTCGAGGTCCTGGTCTTCCAGTTCGTCGGCTATGCAGTGGTCCAGCTCTGGCAGCAGGGCCTCGATGTTGGCGGCGGTTCGCATGATGTCTTTCGCGCTCTTTATTGGACGGAAATCGGGCCTTTTTCCAGGGCCGTTTTCAGCTGATCTTTCACTTCTTCCGCCCAGGCATCAACGTCTGCCTCGGTTTTAAGCGTGCGGCACGGTACCGATACAAACTGGATTTCCGGCTCGCACAACTCCGCTGCCGCGACTGCTACGTTGTCAAAACGGCTGGGTAGCGCGGCCACCCGGTCTGCGAACATGGCCAGTGAGCATTGGTCCAAGGTGTTCAGTACTTCATCGGTAGACTGAACGGCCACTTTCGGCTGATCAGCCAGGGTCAGCTTCTGCTCGGACAGCAATTGGTTACGCTGTTCCGGTTCCAGCTGCTGCCAGTTTCCGTCTGCTTCCAGGCGCTTCATGCCCTGTTCGTGCCGCCCCTGGTAGTCCTGGTTCAGGGTGTTTAAGGCTTCGCGCAGGCTTTGGGTCAGGCTGGTGATCAACGGGTTGATCGGGTCCGGCTCTTCCAGCAGTTGGCGCTGTTGTTCGATGGTGTCTACCTGGGCGCGGTACACCTCGGCATCTGCCAAACCGGATGCGTGATTTACCAGGCGTTTGAGAACCATCCAGCTGGGCCAGCGTTGCTGGATTTGTTCTGCCAGCTTCTCCCAGTGCTCAATGCTTTGAACGAGTTCCTCCCGGCGGTTGTAAAGGGCCAGCAGTTGCTCGTTACCCGTTGTCAGGCGGATATCGTCAAGGAAGCGGGTGTCCGGGCGTTCGGGTTTGGGTGCTTCGCCACCGGCTTTATCGGCCAGGTCACTGACTTTCTGCAGGAATGATGGCACATGCGCCAGTTCTTCGCCCTGCTTGGCGGATACGCCCACTTTCTGGAGCACTTTGCGGATCTGGATACGCTGTGGTGTGGTGACATTGGCGGACTCCACTTTGAATAGGGTCTTGCCAATGCTCTTGCGCTCCAGTGCGGAAGGCTCGATGGGTTGCCCACGATCGTCCTGGGCCCGGATGATTCCGGCCACCAGCAGTACCTGAAGACCGCCATCCACCGCATCTCGGGACCAGCCGAAATCTTTCCCTTCAAAGTGTGTCCGGATATCCGCACCTTTCTTGCCACCGGCAATAAAGCCCAGAATGGCTTTACAGACCGGATTTCTGCCGGGCTCACCGTCGTCGCCTACGGCTTTGAGGGCATCCGGTGCGCCCTTCCGGGCTTTTTCGTAGGCTTTTTGCCAGCCGCTGTGGTCGGCAATGTGGAAGTTGGGGTACAGGCGTTGCAGCGAGTTGTTTGCCGCTTCCAGCACCATATCCTGCAGGTTGTTACCGAGGATTTCATTCCCACCCCCCTGGAAGACCCGGGCGCCAGAGAAGGCTTCACTGAGCAACTCCCGGATTTTGCCCTCGGCGGTCTGTTTGGTGGTTTCCATGGCCGCTTTGGCTTCAGTGCCTTCAGGTGTATTGGGGGAGCCCCGCTTGTCCAGGGTGGCACTGGCGGCTTTATAATCGATCAGGTGATGGCGCAGGTCGTCCGCTGAACGCCTGGGGATAAATACGAAGATGGTGGGCGACTGGTTACCAGCTTGCCGGGCATCGGCCCGTACCGAGTTTCCATCACTGCTCCAGCCGTCACGTACCCACACGTAAACGCGCTCGTTCGCATCCGCCGGCAGTTGGGCATCAAACACCGGGTAGATATCCCGGGTAACCTTCGCTTCACCTTGTATCAGGGATAACTTACGGGCCACATCACCGAACATCCGCCGGATACGGTCATCCCGCTCGGCGTGAATGCGGTGCGCTTCATTGGAGAGCGCGGAACGCTGGCTGAGAAATTCGTCGGTCCAGGCGGCGCTTTCTTCGGTCTGGATGCGGTATTCCTCACCCACTTTCATCAACAGTTCGCAGTTATCGAGCAAGCCTGGCAGTTTGCTGCGCAGACTGCTGCTGCCACTGGCCAGGTCCTCTACCAGGAGATCTGCCAGGTAATCGACTGTCGCCCGGATGCCGATCTCGTTGTTCTGGCCGCCCAGCTTGTTGATCAGAAACACCAGGCCACAGGCACGGGCCATCAGCTGCTCGTCTTCCGTGCCCTTTATCCAGCTCATGGTTTTTTCATGAACCTTGCGGGGCAGAATACGGGCCTGTAGCAGTTTGTCTGCGGAATCGAAGTAAAGATAATCCGCCGGTACCACGTGGCCGAGTGGATCATCCAGATTGGTCTGGATGACTTTATGAATCATGCTGAGCTGGTTACGCAGCTGGCTGTCTGTGCCGGTCTGGTCCAGAATTCTCAGGGTGTTTTCCCAGAACCGCCGGCGCACCGGCAGAATCGGATAGTCTTGAGGGAAATAGGGCAGGTCATCTTGCCTGTGCCCGATGGTAGTACCGGCCAGATGCCGGGAGATTTCCCCGAGGTTGGTTTGCAGGACTTGTTCGATGGGGGCCCTGGCTTCCGGCTTTTTGGCCAGAATCACCTGCCGGATAACGGCATCCACATCGGCATCGGACAGCTCAACACGGATGGTGAAGCGCCCTTCGAGCTTTTTCAGGTTGCTGGTGCCGGTAACGGCAGTCTGCCCGGTGCCAATGAAGAGCAGTTTGCCACCAAAGCTTTTGCTGCAGGCCTCGACTGCTTCCTGCACGGCAATGGAGCGCTGACTGTCTTCACCGATGAACTGCTGCACCTCGTCCAGAACGATCAAAGTGAGTGGGAATTTGCCATCTTCAGTCAATGCCTGGCGAATGGCTTTGAGCATATCGTCGCTGGAAATGTCCTGAACGAACGGGTACAGGTTGTTCAGGGTTTCGACACAGGATGCCGTCGATGTAAACAGCGTTGGCTTGGCCTCAACCAGCGCTTCGTGCAGGCCTTCAGCCACGTAGAAGTTATCCAGTTCCTCCTGCCAGTCGTAGCCGTTGGACTCGACGATCTGGCGCACCTGGTCGTAGATACCTTCGTGCTTCAACCACATGACGAAGCGGGCCACGGGGTATTGTTCCGGCAGCCCCACCGACTTGAACAGAATTCGCAGCAGTGCCAGGCGCACACTCCCGCTGGCTCCGGAGCCGAGGGTTCCGGATGCGGCATGCAAGCCGCCGTGGCGTTTGGCCTGTACGCTCAGTTCTTTGAGGTGTTCACTAACGCCTTGGGGGAGTCTGGCAATGCCCCGGGCGGAAGCACCGTCTTCAAACGGAGTATCTACCCACAGCGCCCTCAGCATTTTCACCAGGTGGGATTTACCAGAACCGTAGAAGCCGCTGACCCACACCGCCGGCTGTTGCGCCTGGTCGATATTCTTCAGGTAGGTTTCCAGAATGTGAGACAGGCCTTTTTCGTACTGACCATCACAAACGAAGGTTTCAAGCTCGTAACGGAGCACTGCCAGGGCGTGGCTGGTGGTTTCATCGTTAACATTGGCCACGCCTTCGTTGGCCAACTTTTGGGTGGTCGGATCTTTCTGATAAATCTCACGGTTCTTCATGAACAACCTCTTCCTTAATCCTTGTCTGCCGTTATCGGTACTGCGAGATAGTTCCACCCGTCGTAACCGTCCAATAACCGGTAATTGTTGTTTTCATAGCTGCCGGGAAACAGAACCAGCAGCCGCCCCTCAACCAGGGGAGCCAAATTATCCACAACGTCTTTGACCTTGAGAAACCCGAATAGCGAGCCAACACCCTGAACAGCCACTACTGTGTTGTCGTCTGCGTTCTTTTCTTTCAGAGCGCGCTCGAACTCGCTGACAATATAGTCCAGGTACTTGGGCAATACGGTGGCCAGCAGGTGCGGTTTCTGGAAGTAGCTTTTTGCGTAACGCTGGGTACTAAGCCAGCCGGAGAAGCTGTTGGTCAGGTCAAACAGTACCCATTCATGGCCGGCCTGCCGGGTAACGATTTCAAACTCGTCCACTCTCGCTCTGAGCCATCGTTCTTCGTTTTCGTTGTAAACGCAGAAAACCACCCGCTGGGCTGCGGCGGCATCATCCCTCCAGGGGATCGCAATGTGTCGCCCGTACGACTGGATCAGACGCTTAACCCTGCTCACGCAACCACTCCTGTTCCTGCTGATTGATGAGATTGGGGAACAGAACTTCGATAACGTCCCCAACCCGTTTGTAGGTTATCCAGCCCCTGCGCGAGGCCTGCTCGGCCAATTCGATAGTCTTTTCCCGGGAGCAGTCCAGCAACCTGGTGTATTCCGTTCTGAACAGGCCTTGCCCCCGCGCACCAGTAAGATAGCCCAGCAGCAGCGCGTAGGCCGCACTGCCTGCCGTGGGTGCAGCCTGGTTGCGGACTTTCTTGTTTCGCCCGGTGAGGTGGCCGGATTTGGTCCAGCTGGCGTTGATGTTCTGGGCTGTGGATTTCAACGTTGCTTTGCTGAACCGGCCCGGCTCCAGGCTATCGATCCGTTCTTCTACCAAATCCCGTGTGATAACTGATCCCTCGGGAGCCTTGAGAATCATGGGAGCGCTGGCACGGAAAATCGAGTCTCTGGCGTAGGTGGCCAGCAGCGCCAGCATTGGCCGACCTGCTTCATCCCGCTGCCAGAAGTACAGCAAGGCACGGAATAGCAGATGGGTTGTGTCAAGCGAGTAAAGCTCCGCAAGATGCCGGTAAGTGAGGCGCCGGGTTTTGCCTGAGCGTTTGCCGAGGCAGTTTTCTTCATCAACAGCGTGCAGGTAATCGGCTTTTGTTGCATCCGTGCGGTTTAGGTAATCGAGCAGTGCCGTTAGCTCGTCCAGCATCATGGTGCGGGAGCTGTGGGTGCCGCCACGCTCGAACCGGAACCCGAAACGGGCAAGCTGGTTCTGGTCAGCCATTGGTGCTATTCGCGTCGCTGGCACCGCCGCTGCGTACCCATGCATCCACTTCGTCCTTTTTGAATTTCCAGGCCCGGCCTACGCGGTGAGCTGGCATGGTGTGCTTCTCGATCCACCGGTAAACCGAATCGTTACTGGCACCGAGGTATTTGGCGATTTCTGTGACAGACAGCCATCGGTCGTCCAGTTCGGTCATCTGTTAACTCTCCGTCTCTGATTTGAGCTTTCACACGCGATGGACCCCTGGCGGTGCCCACATGGGTAGGAACCAATATATAGCGTGTGGTTACACCTAACAACCGCATTGTCAGGCATAGAGCCGAAGTGACCGAAAAAGCGTGGCTTTGTTTCGACGGTACTCCGGCGGAGCGACAAATAGAGTCGCATTACAGGATGGTGTGAAATTTATTTGAGCGTTCTTTCACATGTGAAAGTTTTTGGTTTACAGAGGTTGACGGGCTGACGCTGAGCAAGGGCTCTGGGTTTGTTTATAGCTGCTGTGGATAACCCTTTTTGGCCGTTTCACTTCCCGATGCAGAAACTGGAAAAAATCTTGCCCAACAACTCATCCGGCGTCAGATGACCGGTTATTTCCCCCAGAGCGTCCTGAGCGGCCCTCAGGTCCTCTGC
>JAXHUV010000118.1:4472-7099 GCA_034189445.1 Pseudomonadota bacterium | reverse complement strand
CTTCCGGAAACAACACTGAAAGGTAGTGGTTCAGGTGTTTCTGCAGCGGCGCCTGGAGTCGACGCGTCAGGGCCTGGCGCTTTTCGGTGAGCAGGTTCAGCAGCAGATCCAGCGCCTGGGCGCGGCGGTGCAGTTCCTGATAGCGGCGGTTGCACTGGTCGTACTCCGCCTCTTTCTCGTTGAGCTGTTCTTCCAGTCCTTCCGCGCCCCAGGCTTCCAGCCTGACTTTGATATCGCGGAGTTCGCGGCCCCGGTTTTCCTGGGTCTGGCGCAGGTTATTGACCGCATTCTGGTAGCGTTCGATGTCCTGCCGGAGAAACTCCGGGCGGGCATCGCGGATTTCCCGTTCGCGGCGCTCGAGGCTGGCTTGCAGTTCGGCCTGCTGTTTTTCGATGTTCGCCAGATCGGTGGTTATCTGGCGGAGTTGCTGTTGCCGTTCCGGGCTCTTTTCTTCATCGGCCAGCCGCTGCCATTCGGTTTTGGCGTTGTCGCGGGCCTGTTTAAGGGCGGACAGGCTGGACTGATGCGCACGCTCATCGGATTCGGCTTTGTCCAGGTCGGTTCCAGCCCGGGCAAAGGCCGCCTCCGCTGCTTCCAGGGCCGGCACATCCTTTTCCGGATCCGGTTTGGGAGTGGCTTCCAGTTGTGTTTTGGCTTTCTCCAGCTCGCCTTCTGCCTCTTTCTGGTCGGAGGCAAGTTGCTCAAGGCCAGCGGGCGCCAGAGATTTGAACAGCTCGTCGGCATGCTTCACGGCTCGTCCGGCACTTTCAAAGGCAGAAAGACGATCCTCCGCCTGCTCCACCGATTCCACGCCAAGGGTCTTCAGCTGTTCTTCCAGGTTTTCCTCCAGCGCCTTGAGTTTCCTCCGGGTGCTGGCCAGCTCTTCCCCGCCCGGCGTTATGCCCAGGGTGCCAACACCCGGAATCACCAGGGTCGATTCTTCCAGAAGCTGCTGCTCGCCTTGTCCGGTAACCGATTCATCGTTCAGCATCAATGATGCGTCAGCGTCCAGTTGCCAGCTCAATCGGGTGGCGATGGTCCGTGAGCGAATGGTCTCTTCGTTCAGCTGGTTCCCGGTTGCTCGCAGTTTTTTGACCAACTCTGCATGGATGCGGTTTTCCCTGGCCTGCTGCCTGGCTTGCTCCAACTGCTGGTGGTATTCCTTTGCTTTGGCAAGGTTCTGGGTCAGCACTTGTTTTTGCTGTTCAAGCCGGCGGACATCCTGCTCCAGCCGCTCCCTGGTTTGCAGCAACCCCGCCAGTTTGCGTTGCTTTTCCGCGTGCTTATAGGTGGTTCGGGCTTCGGTTAAACGGCCTGTGACTGCCGACGTTTGTGCTTGTGCCACGGAGAGGTCGCGCTCGGCACGATCCAGTTCGGCTTTTCGACCCTCAAGCTGGCGACTGAGCCCTTCCAGGTGTTCCTTGTTCTGCTGCAACAGCCGGTGGTTTTGCTGTAGCTGGCTGAGCGTGGTTTTCTCCTGGTGCTGTTGCTGCTCCAGGCGCTCAACCTGTTGATAACGCACCCGGGCTTCCTCCAGCTGGCGCTGGGCGTCTTCCCATGGGCGCTCGGCCTCGGCCTGATCATAGTCATGGGCCAGTTTGCCAAGCCGGTCGACCTGCTCCTGGTATTTATGCACCCGATCCTTCAGCTGTTCAATTTCAAGTTCATAGTGAGCGCGGTCTTTTTCCAGTTTCAGGTAATCGCCCCGGGGCTTGCCGGTGCCAGTCAGCAGCGTGTCCCGTTGGCTGCGAACCGTGTCGATCAGGTCGTCGCCCCCGGAGCTGGCCACCTCTCCGACCATGGAATTCAGGGCAGACTTCAGATGATCACCGGCATGCTCTATCGCCTGTTCGATGTCCTGGCCGGTGCCCTGCTCCACCCACAGCAGTCCCGGTATGCCCCAGTGTTCGGCTTTGCTGGCGCCGCGTTTCGGGTACTGGTAGCCGAGTAATTCAGCCAGTTTTTCTTCCGCGTCGTCTTCACTGTAAGTCTCGGTGCCGACAACCAGGTCGCACCGTTTGCGCTGGAGAAAGCTTTTGGTGAGACGCCAAACGCGGTTGTCGTGCTCAAAATCCAGCTCAATGGTGGGCGCCGCGGCGGAGTCGCCCCAGGGGCGCAGGTCGTCAACGGCCGTTGAACGGTAGCGCTCGAAAAACGCGGCACGGATGGCACGTACCAGCGTGCTTTTGCCGGACTCATTGGGGCCGTGAATCAGGTTGAGGCCGGCTTGCAGGTTGTCCAGAACGAAGGGTTTGCGGAACTGGCGCAGCTGTTCAATGCGCATTCGCTGCAGCTTCATTGCCCCACCTCCTGTTCCCGCTCCCTGAGCAGACCCGCCAGAATGGCCAGGGCATCCCGGGCGACATCGTCCTGCGCCCCTTCCTGCCGCTCCCGCAGGCTTTCAACCACCTCGCCCACGTAGCCATCCGCTTTCAGGGCCGCGATGTCCTCATCGGTGGGTGCAAGCTGAAGCCCGCTCCGCTCGCAACGAAGGCTGCGGAAGCGCGCTTCGGCAACCGACAAAGCCTTCAACAGGGTTTCCTCGCCGGCCAGGGTCACCGAGCCTTCAAGGCGCAGATCAACAACGGCGGATTCGGGCAAGGTGTTCAAACGCTCCAGCAGCTGTT
>JAXHUV010000118.1:0-4372 GCA_034189445.1 Pseudomonadota bacterium | reverse complement strand
CGGGCCTCGACCAGGGCTGCACCGTCTTCGGTTTCGAAACGGGTAAAGGCCCGGCCCATCTGCCAGTCTGCCGTATGCAAAAACTTTGGCATTTTATCTACCTGAAAGATCTGGAAATTCTGGGGTTATTCTAGCAGCTGGCCTGTCGGACTTAAGCAGCTGAAGGTAGGCTGATACGGTGTTCAGACTGGCTTGGCGCTGCTGCGCGCGACCTATCCTTTGACTCGATCAACCTCAAGTTTGACCTGCTGCTGAGCTTTACGTTGCGCCTCTCGTATTTTTCGCTTTAGCTCATTAGGGCTGAATTTTGCCATAGTGAAAGCTTCCCTATAGAGGTCCATAGTGTCTGGCTAACAGCACCAACAAAGTCAGGCAGTAGAAGACCCGGTTACCGGCGGATCTTTCAGCACTTCTTGAAAATATGGATGCCCAGACTATCATCTCAGGCCAGTTCACGGGGTGTTAATAATGGACGTTTAAATCAAATCAAAAAGGCACCCGAAGGTGCCTTTCTCAAGCTGAACAGAAGCTTACAGAACTTTCTTCAGTTCTTCTTCAAACTGCGGAACTGCCTCGAACAGATCCGCCACCAGGCCGTAATCCGCCACCTGGAAGATCGGGGCTTCTTCGTCCTTGTTGATCGCAACGATCACCTTGGAATCAGACATGCCAGCCAGGTGCTGGATGGCACCGGAAATACCCACGGCAACGTACAGCTGCGGGGCAACAATCTTACCAGTCTGGCCAACCTGCATGTCATTTGGTACGAAACCGGCGTCGACAGCCGCGCGGGATGCACCAACGGCGGCACCCAGAAGGTCAGCAACCTGCTCCAGCATCTTGAAGTTGTCGCCATTCTGCATACCACGGCCACCAGAGATAACGATACCGGCGCTAGTCAGGTCCGGTCGGTCAGACTCAGCTTTCTCTTCGCCTACGAACGATGAGAGGCCAGCGTCCTTGACCACATCAACCTGCTCAACAGAAGCGGAACCGCCTTCAGCGGCCACCGGATCGAACGCGGTCGGGCGAACAGTGATAACCTTGATGCTATCGCTGGATTTTACGGTAGCGATGGCATTACCGGCGTAAATCGGACGAACGAAGGTATCTTCTGATTCAACGCCCATGATGTCAGACACCTGGGCAACGTCCAGCAGCGCGGCAACGCGCGGCATGAAGTCCTTGCCAGTGGTACCGGCGGCGGCCAGAACATGGCTGTAGTCTTTACCCACTTCGGCGACCAGCTCACCCAGGTTCTCACCCAGGAAGTGACCATAAGCAGCGTTGTCGGCAACCAGAACCTTGTTCACGCCCTCGGCCTTGGCAGCCGCTTCGGCAACGGCACCACAGTTCTCGCCGGCAACCAGTACGTCGATGTCACCGCCAATGGCCTTGGCAGCCGCTACAACATTCAGGGTAGCCTGCTTCAGGCTGTTGTTGTCGTGTTCCGCAATTACCAGGATGCTCATTCAGATCACCTTCGCTTCGTTCTTCAGTTTATCCACCAGCTCGGCAACGTCAGCCACTTTCACGCCTGCCTGACGGGAAGCAGGCGCTTCAACCTTCAGGGTGGTAAGCCGCGAAGTAATGTCGACGCCCAGGTCAGCCGGGCTTATGTTGTCCAGCGGCTTCTTCTTTGCCTTCATGATGTTCGGCAAAGACGCGTAACGCGGCTCGTTCAGACGCAGGTCAGTGGTGACGACGGCCGGGAGGTTCAGGGAAACGGTCATCAGACCACCGTCCACCTCGCGGGTTACGTTGACCTTATCGCCCTCAACAACCACTTCGGAAGCAAAAGTGCCCTGCCCCATGCCGGTTAGTGCGGCCAGCATCTGGCCAGTCTGGTTGTTGTCGGAATCGATGGACTGTTTGCCAAGGATGACCAGCTTGGGCTCTTCCTTCTCAACAACAGCCTTGAGCAGCTTGGCCGCTTCGAGAGACTGGACTTCTTCGTCGGTCTCGACGTGGATACCACGGTCAGCACCCAGGGCCAGGGCGGTACGGATCTGTTCCTGGGCGGCTTTCGGGCCGATGGATACCACCACGATTTCACTGGCAACACCCTTTTCTTTCAGACGAACCGCTTCTTCAACCGCGATTTCGCAGAACGGGTTCATTGCCATCTTGACGTTGGCGAGGTCAACACCGGTGTTGTCCGGCTTGACGCGCACCTTCACGTTGTAGTCGATAACTCGTTTTACAGCGACCAGAATCTTCATGGATTCCTCGTTCTTCTACGATGGATTTAATGACTCGCAGTCCCCGCGGAGCCTGCCGAAATTCAGAGTGCACTAATGATGGCGGCAATGATCAGCAGAATCAATAGCCTCAAACGATGCGCCAGGGCAGCATCTTCAGTTATTTTCCCGGTATTGACCGGAATGGCAATGAGACGACAGCAGCCTGTCGGATTTGAGGCTGCTGGTCCTTGGGTTACCCAAGCCGGCTCATCCGGCCTGGGACAGTCGTATGCAGGTACTTTTACCGGTATGATGGCAGCTCAGAATAATTGGCCTGAGGGCTCATGATAGCCATCAAAGATGTTTGAGGAGACCAACGTGGAACGCGAATCGATGGAATTTGATGTTCTGATCGTCGGCGGCGGCCCGGCGGGCCTGTCGGCAGCGTGCCGTGCCATGCAGCTGGCGCAGGAAGCTGGCGAGGAACTCACCGTATGCGTGGTGGAAAAAGGTTCCGAGATCGGCGCTCACATTCTGGCCGGTACCGTATTCGAGCCCACTGCCCTGAACGAACTCTTCCCGGACTGGAAAGAGAAAGGCGCGCCCCTGAATACACCGGTCACCCGTGACGACATTTTCCTACTGAAGAACCAGGAAAACGCCAGCAGGATTCCCAATGCGTTCGTGCCCAGGAACATGCACAACCATGGCAACTACATTATCAGCCTGGGTAACCTGTGCCGCTGGCTCGCCGAGCAGGCCGAAGGCCTGGGTGTTGAGGTTTACCCGGGCTTTGCCGCTTCCGAAACCATTGTTGAGGATGGCCAGGTAAAAGGCATCATCACCGGCGACATGGGCGTTGCCCGTGACGGCTCCGAGAAAGACGGCTACATGCCGGGCATGGAGCTGCGCGCCAAGTACACCCTCTTTACCGAAGGCTGCCGTGGTCACCTGGGCAAGCGCCTGATCAACAACTTCAACTTGGATGAAGGCAAGGATCCGCAGCACTATGGTATTGGCATCAAGGAACTTTGGGATATTGATCCGGATAAACACGAGCCAGGTCTGGTGGTTCACACCACAGGCTGGCCGTTGAACGAATCTGGCTCCACCGGGGGCTCTTTTCTGTACCACCTGGAAAACGGCCAGGTTTATGTCGGCCTGATCACCGATCTGTCCTACAGCAACCCGCACCTAAGCCCTTTTGAGGAATTCCAGCGGCTGAAGCTGCACCCGGAAATGAAAAAATACCTGGAAGGCGGAAAACGCGTTTCCTATGGTGCCCGCGCTATTACCAAAGGTGGCTACAACGCCCTGCCGAAAATGAGCTTCCCGGGTGGTTTGCTGCTGGGTTGCGATGCCGGTACGCTGAATGGCTCCAAGATCAAAGGCTCCCACACCGCCATGAAGTCTGGCCTGCTGGGTGCTGAAGCAGTCTTTGAAGCGATACGGGAAGGCAAGAACGGCGAGGAAATCACCAGCTTCCAGAAACGCTATGAGGGCAGCTGGCTCTACAAGGAGCTCTACGCGGAGCGTAACTTCGGTCCGGCCATGCACAAGTTTGGCAACATTATGGGTGGTGCCATCGCCTTCTTCGAGCAGAACATCCTGCGCGGTAGCCTGCCGATGACCTTTCACGACACCACTCCAGATTACGCCACTCTGAAGCTGGCCTCCGAGAGCAAGAAAGTGAGCTATCCGAAGCCGGATAACAAACTGACTTTCGACCGCCTGTCCTCGGTATTTATCTCCAACACCAACCACGAGGAAGATCAGCCGGTTCACCTGAAGCTGACCGATCCGGAACTTCCGATCCGGGATAACCTGCCGAAATACGACGAACCCGCCCAGCGTTATTGCCCGGCCGGGGTGTACGAAGTTGTCGAAAAAGACGACGGCAGTGGCAAGCGGTTCCAGATCAACGCCCAGAACTGTGTTCACTGCAAGACCTGCGATATCAAGGACCCTGCCCAGAACATTACCTGGGTGGCTCCCGAAGGCGGCGGTGGCCCGAACTATCCGAACATGTAAACTCGGATTCCGGTGATAAAACGGCCCCGCGTGGGCCGTTTTTTTGGGCTGTCGGATTGTCGGATTACGGCTTCGCCTAATCCGACCTACAAAGACACCTCTCGAAGCCTCACACCAACCCCGTAGGTCGGATTAGGCGAAGCCGTAATCCGACATCA
>JAXHUV010000117.1:0-7223 GCA_034189445.1 Pseudomonadota bacterium | reverse complement strand
GGTTCCGGTCCGTTCCCCACCGAGTTGTTTGACGACATGGGCAAGCATCTGGCGATCAAGGGCAACGAAGTGGGAACCACCACCGGGCGCGCCCGCCGCTGCGGCTGGTTCGATGCCGTGGCTCTTCGCCACGCCATCCAGATCAACAGCGTGTCCGGCATCTGTCTGACCAAGCTCGACGTACTGGACGGGCTGGAAACCGTGAAAGTATGCGTAGGCTACAAAACCCCGAAAGGCGAGATTTTCCGGCCGCCCATCGGCTGTGATGCGTACAAGGACATTGAGCCGGTCTACGAAGAGCTGCCGGGCTGGAGCGAAAGCACCGTTGGCCTGACCAGCGTCGATCAGTTGCCGGAGAACGCCAGGGCCTATATCCGTTTTCTTGAGGAGCAGATTGAGGCGCCGATCGACGTGATCTCCACGGGTCCGGATCGTATTGAAACCATCACCCTTCGTCATCCGTTTGGTGAATAATCGCTGACGGATGAAAAAAACCGCCCTGCCGAAAGGCACGGCGGTTTTTTCGTGCTCAGGGCTTGTCGGCAAGCACGGTGGCCCGAAGCGGCCCCGGGTATCCCTCCAGGGTTTTTGACGGGTCGTCCGGGTCCAGAAAGTCCTGAAGGGAGTTGAAGCGCATCCAGTCAGTGCTGCGCTGTTCCTCGGTGGTGGTGGCGGTCACATCCACTACCCGGGCATTCCGGAAGCCGGTGCGGTCCAGCCAGCGCAACAATGTGTCACAGCTGGGCAGGAACCAGACATTTCGCATCTGGCCGTAACGATCCTCAGGCATCAGGCTGAAGCCTTCAGGGCCTTCAACCACGAGTGTTTCCAGCACCAGCTCGCCACCCCGGCGAAGCGTTCCCTTCAGCTCCAGCAGATGATCCAGCGGCGAGCGACGATGGTAAAGGACGCCCATGGAAAAGGTGGTGTCGAAGGCTTCAAGGTCCGCCGGCAGATCCTCCATACGGATTGGCAGCAGGTCGACAGGGACATCGCCGAGATAGTCCTTGACGCTGAAGAACTGGAACAGGAACAGGAGTCCCGGGTCGATGCCGATCACCCGGCTGGCACCTTCGCCCAGCATGCGCCAGCAGTGGTAACCGGAGCCACAGCCGACATCCAGTATTCGGCGACCGGAAAGGTCTGAAAGGTGCGGAGACACCCGGTCCCACTTCCAGTCAGAGCGCCACTCGGTATCGATGTGGGTACCGAAGAAATCGAACGGCCCCTTGCGCCATGGCATCAGGCCGCGCAACCCGAGTTTCAGTTGTTCCTGTTGTGCCACGGACAGGGGCTGCGAGGAAGTCAGGGTAACGGCGGGTCGGTCCAGTTGCGCTTCCACCTTTTCAAGGCCGGGCAGGTGGTCAAGGGCGGCCTGCCAGCGCTCCAGATCGCCATGGGGGCGGTCTTCAAAGCGGTGGTTCAGTTGCTGCCGGAGCAATGCAGCCCAGTGATCCAGGCCGCCCTCCGAGAGGTTATTGATGATTGGCCCGAACCGGGCTTGCCAGTCAAAATCCGCCATGGTCATTCGGTGGTCTTCTGGTTGGCCTTGATGGCGAGCATGGAAACAAAGTTGAAGCACTGGTACCACACCACCACGTCATGGAAGCCCGCCGCCAGCAGCCGCGCCTTGTGGGCCGCCAGTGTTTCCGGGATCAGCACCTGCTCAATGGCCGTGCGTTTCTGGCTGATTTCCAGATCCGAATAGCCGTTGGCGCGCTTGAATTCGTGGTGCAGTCGGGTCTGAATGGCCTGCTCGTCTTCGGACTCAAAACGGATTTTCTCTGACAGGATCAGAACGCCGCCGGGGAGGGTGGCGTCAGCAATTCGTTCGAGCAGGCTGGCCCGCTTTTCCGGATCGACAAACTGCAAGGTGAAATTCAGAGTGGTCACCGAGGCGTTGCTAAGTTCGGTAGCCAGAATATCCTCGCACCTGAGGGTGACGGGGAGAGCACTGTCGTCCAGGGCAATGTAATGCTCGCAGCGTTCGATCATGGCACTGGAGTTATCCACGCCGACAAGGCTGCAATCCGCATGGGATAGGCCGTGGCGCATGGCCAGGGTTGAGGCGCCCAGGGAGCAGCCCAGGTCATAACAGTGGGAGGCCGGTTGGGCGTATTGTTCGGTGATCACCTCAATCATCGGAACGATGGTGGTGTAGCCCGGCACCGAGCGGCGAATCATGTCCGGGAACACCCGGGCCACCGATGCGTCGAACCGGAAATCCTCGGGCCGGCGTTCGGTGGCAAACAGCCGGTCCGTCACCTGCTCGGCTGCCTTTGGCGGCTTTCGGGGTTTAACCATTGGAGTCTAGGGCCTCCGAAGAGGGTGGAACGGCAGGCCCTGTCGGTGATGGTCGGGAGCAGCGGACACCCCGGTTCTTGTAGTCCACCAGGATTCCCCGGAACGACGGGTCGACATCGGCGGCAATCGCCAGATAACCATTTTCGCAGACCGCATGCAGTTCCGACGCCTTGGGTGACATCCGGAACGGGTTGTCCTCGGTTACATGAATGGCCTGGAAATCGCCAACCGGTATATGATCCTTATTCTCGTTGTGACTGATCTTGCCGCTCATTTCCAGCACGGCGACGGTGCCGACAATCGTAACCAGTGCGGTTACAATCAGGCTGCGGACTGTGTAACGGGCCTCATTCTGGCTCATCTCTACCTCGAAGCAAACAAATTTGAAGTTTCGGTCAGTACTGCCCCGGCACCGTAATGGCCGGAGACTGCAGAGCTGATAACTGCTCCCGGAGCGAGAGAATCTGGTCGGACCAGAATCGCGGCTGGGCAAACCAGGGGAAAAAGCGCGGGAAGGCAGGGTCATCCCAGCGTTTTGCCAGCCAGGCGCAATGCGCAATCTGTCGGTAGCAGCGTAGCGGCTCAATCAGGTGGCGTTCACGGCGATTGAAATCACGGAACATTTCATAGCCCTCCAGCAATTCGCCAAGCTGGGCGCCGCGCTCGAAATCGTCGCCGTTCAGCAGCAGCCACATGTCCTGGATAGCGGGGCCTGTGCGGCAATCGTCCAGGTCCACAAACAGCATCTGCTCGTCCCGGCACAGAATATTACCGGCATGACAGTCGCCATGAAGACGCAGGGTTGCTACCGGGCCGGCTTCATCAGTCCGCGCGGCACAGAGCGTTGTCAGGTCCGGGATCAGGCTGTCCCAGGCGGGCCTGAGATCCGCGGGAATCCAGCCGCCTTCCACTAAAAGCCGGTTGCTGGCTGCAATGCCCTCAAGCAAGTCCATGCCCGGACGATGGGCAAAAGCTTTGCGGGCGCCAAGGTTGTGGATCTGACCCAGCCACTGGCCCAGCCGGTACAGGGTGTCGGTTACGCTGGTGTCCGGCGCCTGACCGCCACGCTGCGGAAAAACCGCGAACAGGAATTCGCCATGGCGCCCCAGGGTGTCTCCGGAAGCCAGTTCCATGGGGGCGACAACCGGAATGTCCGCCTGCAGAAGTTCCCGGGTGAAGTCATGCTCTTCCCGGATTTCCGCTTCGCTCCACCGACCTGGCCGGTAAAACTTGGTGATCACCGGGGCACCTTCGTCCAGACCCACCTGATAAACCCGGTTTTCATAGCTGTTCAGTGCGAACAGCCGGCCACTGACCGCAAACCCGACCGCCTCCATCGCATCCAGAATGGTATCGGGCGTCAGGGTATCGTAGGGGTGGGTGGATACCGCAAGTGATGGGTCATGGGTCATAAAGAGACGTTTCAGAGCCTTGTGTCGTATTTGGATGTCATGGACTTCAGATGGTACCAGTTTTCATCCACCTCCGAGCCCATAAAGGCCTCGCGGATTTTCTGGATTTTGAGGCGCATAGTGGTTTTATGCAACGAAAAAGCCGGGGAATATGAGCTGTTTTCCCACCAACACATGCTCCGAGGACGAAGAATCGGATAATACTAACCGGGTGTCCGGGCCAAAGCCCAGACTTGAATCTCCCGAGCCCCGGCTTTTCGCAAAGCCGAAGCCAAAACCCGAACCGTCGCCCCCGTCGTTACCACGTCATCGACAATGGCCAGCCGTTCAGGCACCGCTGACGTCACCTCGAACACCCCGCGAAGATTCGCCAGCCGAGCTTCCCGGTTCAACTCCCGCTGCGACCGAACCCGGCGCACCCGCCCGACAAGCCCGTTAGCCACGGGAATCCCGAGGCGCCCGCCAATCGTCTCGGCAATGTCCTGGGCCTGATTGAATCCACGCTGCCGTCGTCGCCGTGCATCCATTGGTGCCGGCACCAGCGCCTCGGGCTTCGTGATACTGCCATCGTGCAATGCCTTCTCAAGAAAGCCGGCGAAATCCGCCATAAGCGGCCGCCCGAACTTGCGTTGGCCATTGTATTTGTAACGGCCAATCATGCCGTCCAGCGGGTACTGGTAGCGCCAGGGTATGCATGATATATCGAAGGGTGGCGGGTGCGTCAGGCAGTCGCCACAGAGCAGTTCCGAAGATGGAAAACCCAGGGGCAGGGCGCAGCAGCGACAGTGCCAGCGGTTAACCGGTAAATCGTCCCGGCAGGGCTGGCATAATCCATTGCAAGCGTTGGAAGAAAGGCAGGCGACACAGAGTCCGCCGCGCTTCACGCTGTTAACCTTTTGCTCTATGAAGGTTGACAGCCAGTTCAGTCCCTTTATCATCTGATCCATCCGTAAACCCAGAGACCGGGAAAGGTTAACAGGACTTTTACATGACCGCTACAGAACTCCGCCACGACTGGACACTGCCGGAAGCCCGCGAGCTTTTCGAGCTTCCCTTCAACGATCTTCTGTTCCGTGCCCAGGGCGTGCACCGCCAGCATTTTGATCCGAATGAGGTGCAGGTGAGCACTCTGCTGTCGATCAAGACCGGTGCCTGCCCGGAGGATTGCAAATACTGCCCCCAGAGCGGTCATTACAATACCGGCCTCGGGAAAGAAAAACTGCTGGAAATCGAAAAGGTGGTGGCTGAAGCCAGGGCCGCAAAACAGAAGGGGGCTTCCCGGTTCTGTATGGGCGCCGCCTGGCGTAGTCCCTCAAGAAAAGACATGCCTTATGTTCTGGACATGGTCAAACAGGTGAAGTCCCTGGGGCTTGAGACCTGCATGACGCTGGGTATGCTGAAAGAGGAGCAGGCGGTGGAACTGGCCGATGCCGGGCTGGATTACTACAATCACAACCTGGACACCTCCGAAAAATACTACAGCCACATCATCACCACGCGTACCTACCAGGACCGTCTGGACACGCTCGACAATGTTCGCAAGGCTGGCATGAAAGTCTGCTGCGGCGGCATTATGGGCATGGGCGAAGATGAGGATGACCGGGTTGGTCTGCTGGTTCAGCTGGCGAACCTGCCCCATCATCCGGAAAGTGTGCCGGTGAATATGCTGGTCAAGGTGAAAGGCACGCCCATGGAGGATGTCGAGGATCTGGATCCGTTCGAGTTCATCCGCATGATCGCGGTGGCACGGATCATGATGCCGGCTTCTCACGTTCGCCTGTCCGCCGGCCGGGAGAACATGAATGAGCAGATGCAGGCTCTTTGTTTCATGGCCGGTGCCAATTCGATTTTCTACGGCGAGAAGCTCCTGACCACCGCCAACCCCGAGGCTGATGCCGATAGGCTGCTGTTCAAGCGTCTGGGTATCCGGCCGGAGCAGCGGGAGCAGTGTGCCTCCGAGGAGCAGGAAGAGGAGGCGATTGCCGAGGCCGTGGAGTACGAGGCGACTCGTCACATGTTTTATGATGCTACCCGGGAATCTGCCTGAGTTTTAAAGGAATTACTGAAGCCCAAACCTTCGGGTGCCTTCATGGCATCAAATCTGATCCAAAGTGTAACGGCTAACCTGGAGCGCTGCCCGTGCGGGACTTTGCCCTTGAACTGGAAGAACGTAAACACGCTGGGCTTTACCGGACGCGCCGGCAGGTAACCGGCCCCCAGAAGCCTTCTCTTGTTGCTGACGGCAAGCCTTTGCTGTCTTTTTGCAGCAACGATTATCTTGGCCTTGCCAATAATCCCGCCAATATCGAGGCACTGCGTAATGCGCTTCCGGAGACAGGGCTTGGGGGCGCGGCTTCTCATCTGATTTGTGGCCACCATGATGCCCATCATCAGTTGGAGCTACGCTTGGCGGAGTTCACCGGGCGCAGTTCGGCGCTGTTTTTCTCCACCGGCTACATGGCCAATATGGGGGTTATTTCAGCACTGGCCGGGCGTGGCGATACGATTTTTTCGGATCAGTTGAATCACGCGTCCATTATCGATGGCTGTATTCTGAGCCGGGCCCGGGTTCGGCGTTATGCTCATGGCGATGTGGTGGCGCTTGAGGCAATGCTGGCGGAGACGTCCGGGCACAAGCTGGTAGTAACCGACGGTGTGTTCAGCATGGACGGTGATATTGCGCCCTTGGCGGAGTTGGCTAGGGTCTGCCGGGCCCAGGATGCGCTGCTGGTGGTCGATGATGCGCACGGAATCGGTGTGCTCGGGCCTGAGGGCCGGGGCAGTGTCGCTGAAATGGGGTTGTCCGAGGAAGACGTGCCCGTGCTGATTGGTACCCTGGGCAAGGCGGTGGGAACCAGTGGCGCGTTCGTGGCCGGGCCATCGATGCTGATGGATTATCTGGTTCAGAAGGCCAGAACCTATATTTATACCACGGCGATGCCGCCGGCGCTTGCCGTGGCAACCATTTCGAGCCTGGCTCTTATTGAGCGGGATCAGGGGCGTCGTGATCAGGTCATGGGGCTGGTGTCCCGGTTCCGACGGGAGGCTTCCGCCATGGGGTATGAATTGATGCCCTCGCGTACGCCGATCCAGCCGATCATGATTGGCGATAATCACGATGCGCTGGCACTGAGTCAGGCGCTGGAGGCGCGAGGTCTGCTGGTCTCGGCGATTCGCCCGCCCACGGTTCCGGCGGGTGAGGCGCGTTTGCGGGTTACCTTCAGCGCCGCGCATTCCCAGGAAGACCTTGATTGCCTGTTGAAGGCGCTGTCAGAGTGTCGTCATCTCTTGCAAATTTTGCAAAAGACGGCTCTGGCGATATGAGTTCCGGTAAGGTCTGTCTGCGTCTGGCAATGTGCGGGCAGCACCCCAAAGAGCCCGGTGACACACTAGCAGCCTGTCGGACTTAAGCAATCGTCACGAGCAAGGTGGGAAAGCGAGCGCAGATTTTCTGGGTTTTGAGGCGCATAGTGGTTCTATGCAACGAAAAAGCCGGGAAATATGAGC
>JAXHUV010000116.1:0-7285 GCA_034189445.1 Pseudomonadota bacterium | reverse complement strand
GCCAGCCTCTGCATGCTTGGCAGGGTGTCCCTACAGCCCGTGTAGCCAAAGTTCAGTGAACCGCCGTAGCTCAGGCAGGTGATGTTCAACGCGCCCCCGTGGGCGATCAGGGAGACCGGGTACATGGCCTCCAGTTTCGCGCCTTCGTAATAAAGCGCTCTCTGGGGGCCGGGTATATTGGAAATCGTGACATTGAACACCGGTCGCATGCGCCCGCCAAGGCCCGTCATCAACTGCAGGATGTAGGGCGACATCAACAGCATGGTGTACTGGGCCAGTGCGCTTTTTGGCAGTTTTTGCAGGTGCTCTTTGGCCCTGCGAGTGGATGTTTTGATATTCCGCAGGCGTGTCAGGGGGTCCGCTTCGTTGGTTGCCAGGGAAGCGATCATAAAACTGATCTGGGTGCCCGTGCCCTGGTCATCGGAGGGACGGATGTTGACCGGGATGCCAGCGGTAAGTGGCGTGTCTGGCAGTTCGTCCTGCTCCAGCAGAAAACGCCTGAGGGCGGTGCCGCAGAGGTATAGAACAATATCATTCAGGGAACCGCCGGAAACGCGGGAAATTTCTTTGATCCGGTCAAGCGGGTAGTGCTGGGTAGCGAACCGGCGCTGACCAGTGACCCGGTGGTTGATCTTGGATACAGGTCCGGTGAAGGGGGCCGTGAGACCATCCTCCGGATGGCGAACCGAATGCACCAGCCGGTTGCCTGCTTGCCAAAGCCTGGGGACCATGTTGGCCTGCAGCTTCAGGGCATCCATGGCCTGTGAGAGCGCTGCAGGAACGCTGGCCTCGGAGTCGGATTTGCTACCGCGACGACGTTCCGGTCGTACCGACCAGGGTGGCGGCATATTCCTTTTATCGGGATCCGTCGTCAGTACCCGCTGCATCAGGCGAACACCGCTGATGCCATCAATTGTGGAATGATGCATTTTGGTATAAAACGCAAACCGGTTGTTCTCCAGCCCTTCGATGACGTGGCATTCCCAGAGCGGGCGGGAAAAATCCAGAGGGTTGGAGTGCAGGCGCGATACCAGAATACCCAGTTCCCGTTCACCGCCTGGGCGGGGCAGTGCCGAATGGCGTACGTGGTAGTCCAGGTCGATTTTTTTGTCGATTTTCCAGGCCGGCGCCATTACTCTGCCCAGCAGCCCGGGCCAGGCCAGTTTGTAACCCCACGGAGGCGCCAGGTCACCGGTTTCTTTCATGCGGGCCACCATGTCCCGAAGGAAGGTTTCAGGGGCGCCCTCCGGTAGCGAAAAGATCTGCAGGGTGCCCACGTGCATGGGGGTGTCTTCAGATTCCACGGCCAGCCAGGAGGCATCCAGGGTTCCCAGGCGTTTCATTCCTTGCGTATCTCCACGAGTGTCCAGGTATTTTGAGATCGTAGTCCAGCCGGGTATCCCGGGGCAGGGCAGACTCTGGTGTGATCGTTGCAGGTTCAGCCAGGCCTCAGATCCAGTCCTCCCCAGGTTTTCTTGGCGGGCAGTGATGGTCCTCTACAATGGTGCCATCGTCCACGCTTTCCAGATGCACATCAAAGCCCCACAGCCGGTGTACGTGGCGCAGGACTTCTTCGGTTTCCTTGCCCAGGGGGACGCGGTCCACCGGTATGTGACGCAGGGTCAGGGAGCGGTCGCCGCGCACATCCACATTCCACACCTGGATGTTGGGTTCCTGGTAACTGAGGTTGTACTGCCGCGCCAGTTTCTCGCGCAGATCCCGGTAGCCGGGGTCGTCGTGGATCGCGGTTACCCGGTAGACGTCTTCCTGATCATCGTTCTGGATCGCAAAGAGTTTCAGATCCCGCATCACCCTGGGAGAAAGAAACTGCTGGATAAAGCTCTCATCCTTGAAGTTCTTCATCGCAAAATGCAGGGTTTCCAGCCAGTCGCTGCCGGCGATGTCCGGGAACCACTCGCGGTCTTCCTCTCTGGGATTCTCGCAGATCCTGCGGAGGTCCGTGAAGATCGAGAACCCCAGGGTGTAGGGATTGAGGCCTGAATACCATGGGCTGTTGAACGGTGGCTGATACACCACCGCTGAGTGGCTCTGCAGAAATTCCAGCATGAAGCCGTCGGTCACCAGGCCCTTGTCGTACATGCGGTGTAGCAGGGTGTAGTGCCAGAAGGTGGCCCAGCCTTCGTTCATCACCTGAGTCTGGCGCTGGGGGTAGAAATACTGGCCCAGCTTCCGCACGATGCGGATGATTTCGCGCTGCCAGGTTTCCAGCAAGGGCGCGTTCTTCTCGATGAAATAGAGAATGTTCTCCTGGGGCTCTTCCGGATAGCGTTTGCCGCGCCTTACCGGCTCATCGTCGTCATCCGGCTTCGGGATGGTGCGCCAGAGATCGTTGATGCGCCGTTGTTGGTATTCCTCACGCTCCTTCTGGCGCCGCAGTTCCTCCGAGGCTGATATCGGTGCCGGTCGTTTATAGCGGTCCACACCATAGTTCATCAGGGCATGGCAGGAATCGAGGATTTCCTCCACCGCATCCACGCCGTACCGTTCTTCGCACTCGGCCACGTAATGGCGGGCGAATACCAGGTAATCAATGATCGCGCTGGCGTCGGTCCAGGTGCGGAACAGGTAGTTTCCCTTGAAGAACGAGTTGTGGCCGTAGGAGGCGTGGGCAATGACCAGCGCCTGCATGGGCAGGGTGTTTTCCTCCATCAGGTAGGCGATGCAGGGGTTGGAGTTGATCACGATCTCGTAGGCCAGCCCCATCTGTCCGCGCTGGTAGCCTTTGGCGGTATTGAGGAACTGCTTGCCGAAGGACCAGTGATGGTACCCCACAGGCATGCCCACGGAGCTGTAGGCATCCATCATCTGTTCGGCGCTGATCACCTCAATCTGGTTGGGGTAGGTGTCCAGGCCGAACTCGGCGGCGCATTCGGCAATCTCATCATCGTATTTCTGGATCAGCTCGAAGGTCCATTCAGACCCGGTCGAAACAGGCTCCCGGGCTCTGGGCTGGTCACTTTCCGGCGGATTGGGGCGGTTCATGAGGTTAGTCATGCGGCTTTCCTCTCGAACAGTTGGCGGAATACCGGGTAGATTTCGCCGGGGTCGGCGATCTGCTGCATGGCAAAGCTCTGTGGGAACCGTTCCATGACCTTCTCGTACTCGTGCCAGAGCATCTGGTGATCCTGGGGCGTAATCTCCACATAGGCGTAATACTGCACCAGCGGCAGGATATTCTCGGCGAGCAATTTGCCGCATACCGGGGAGTCGTCGTTCCAGTTGTCGCCATCCGATGCCTGGGCGGCATAGATGTTCCATTCCGCCGGGGAATAGCGGGACTCGATGATCTTGTGCATCAGTTTGATGGCACTGGAGACAATGGTGCCGCCGGTTTCCCGGCTGTAGAAGAACTCTTCCTCGTCCACCTCCTTGGCGCTGGTGTGGTGGCGGATAAAGACCACATCGATCTTCTTGTAGTTCTTCTTCAGGAACAGGTACAGAAGAATGAAGAAGCGCTTGGCGATATCCTTGTGCACATGGGTCATGGACCCGGATACGTCCATCAGGCAGAACATCACGGCACTGGTGGCCGGTTTCGGTTGCTTCACGTGCTGTCGGTAGCGTAGGTCGATTTCATCAATGAACGGAATGCGGCGAACGTTCGCTTTCAGTCGTGCAATTTCCTCCTCCAGAGCCTGGATCTGGTCTTCATGGCTGAACGCGGGGTCCAGATCCTCCGGTGCCGATTTCAGCGCTGCCAGTTGTTTCTCCAGATCCCGGATCTTCTTCTTGCGTGCGCCTCCCAGGCCCAGGCGTCGGGCGTGGGCACCGCGCAATGAGCGCACAACATCCAGCTTGGCCGGCACACCCTCCGTGCTGAAGCCGGATCGGACATACTTGAAGGCTTCGGTATCCCTGAGCTTTTTGCGAGCCAGGTTGGGCAGTTCGAGATCGTCGAACAGGAAATCCAGGAATTCTTCCTGGGTAATCTGGAAGGCGAACTCATCCATGCCCTCGCCGTCCGGGCTGGCCTGTCCCTGTCCAGAGCCCTGGCCGCCGCCACCCTCGGGTTTGGGAATGGTGTCGCCGGCCACGAACTCCTGGTTGCCGGGGTGCACCATCTCCCGCTTGCCGCCCTGGCCATGGTGGAAGATGGGCTCGTCAATATCCCGGGTGGGAATACTGACGCTTTCCCCCCGTTCAACGTCCGTGATCGAGCGCTTCTGAACCGCATCCGACACCGCGCGCTTGATGTGGTGGCGGTACCGGCGCAGGAATCGTTCCCGGTTCACCGCGCTCTTGTTCTTGCCGTTCAGTCGCCGGTCGACTATGTGGGTCATTCCCATGGTGTTACTCCAGCTCAGTCAATGGTCACTGACTTAGTGAGACTTGCGAACCCGCAGGTACCATTCAGCCAACAGCCGAACCTGCTTCTCCGTGTAGCCTCGGTCGACCATGCGTTCGACGAACTGCTTGTGCTTGTTCTGATCTTCCTGGCTCGCTTTCGGGTTGAAAGAGATCACTGGCAACAGATCCTCGGTGTTGGAGAACATCTTCTTCTCAATTACCGAGCGCAGTTTTTCGTAGCTGAGCCAGGACGGGTTCTTGCCACCATTGTTTGCCCTGGCCCGCAATACGAAGTTGACTACCTCGTTGCGGAAATCCTTCGGATTCGAGATGCCCGCTGGCTTCTCGATTTTTTCCAACTCTTCGTTGATTGCGGAACGGTCGAGAATTTCGCCGGTGTCCGGATCCCGGTATTCCTGATCCTGAATCCAGAAATCGGCATAGATGACATACCGGTCGAACAGGTTCTGGCCATACTCGCTGTAGCTTTCCAGGTACGCTGTCTGGATTTCCTTGCCGATGAACTGCACATAGTGCGGTGCCAGGAATTCCTTGATGAACCGGAGGTATTTTTCATGGATCTCCGGCGGGAACTGCTCCTGCTCAATCTGTTTTTCCAGAACGTAGAGCAGGTGGACCGGGTTGGCGGCCACTTCGGTGGTGTCGAAGTTGAATACCTTGGACAGGATCTTGAAGGCGAAGCGGGTGGAAAGCCCATCCATGCCCTCCATCACGCCAGCGGCATCACGATATTCCTGGATGGACTTGGCTTTCGGGTCGGTATCCTTGATGTTCTGGCCGTCATAGACCCGCATCTTGGAAAAAATGCTGGAGTTTTCCGGTTCCTTGATACGCGAGAGCACTGAGAACTGGGCCAGCATGTCCAGGGTATCCGGCGCGCAGGGAGCGCCTTCCAGGGAGCTGTTGCTCAGCAGTTTCTTGTAGATCCCGATTTCTTCAGTCACCCGAACACAGTAGGGCACCTTGACGATGTAGACCCGGTCAAGGAACGCCTCGTTGTGCTTGTTGTTGCGGAAGGTCTGCCATTCGGATTCGTTGGAATGGGCCAGAATCACACCATCAAAGGGCACCGAACCCATGCCTTCAGTGGTGTTGTAGTTGCCTTCCTGGGTGGCTGTCAGCAAGGGATGCAGCACTTTGATGGGTGCCTTGAACATCTCCACGAATTCCAACAGGCCCTGATTGGCTTTGCACAGGCCACCGCTGAAGCTGTAGGCATCCGGATCATCCTGGGAGAAATCCTCCAGCATGCGGATATTGACTTTGCCGACCAGGGCAGAAATGTCCTGGTTGTTGTCGTCACCTGGCTCGGTCTTGGACACACCAATCTGGTCGAGCACCGAGGGGTATTTCTTGACCACCCGAAACTGGCTGATGTCACCGCCGTATTCATGCAGGCGTTTGACGGCCCAGGGCGACATGATGTTTTTCAGGTAGCGGGCAGGGATCCCGTATTCCTCTTCCAGGATATGGGCGTCTTCGGTCGGGTCGAACAGGCCCAGCGGCGATTCATTGACTGGTGAGCCCTTGATGGCGTAGAAGGGCACTTTCTGCATCAGTGATTTGAGTTTTTCCGCCAGGGAGGATTTACCACCGCCCACGGGGCCAAGCAGGTAAAGAATCTGTTTCTTTTCTTCCAGGCCCTGAGCGGCGTGGCGGAAAAAGGAGACGATGTTTTCCACGGCGTCTTCCATGCCATAGAACTCGGAGAATTCGGGATATCGCTTGATGACCTTGTTGGAAAATATGCGCGATAGCCGCGGATCTTTGGAGGTATCGACGAGCTCTGGTTCGCCAATGGCAATTAGCATTCTCTCAGCGGCCGTGGCGTAGGCTGTTGGGTCCTTTTTGCAGATCTCCAGGTATTCTTCCAGGCTGTATTCTTCTTCCTGGGTACTCTCATACCGGTCTTTGAAATGCTGCATTATGCTCATAGACTGCCCTCGCTCGCTGTATCTTCAGCTTTCAGTACACAAAATTTCCCCGTTGCTGTCGACACTGCCTGTCCCGGCAGCGTTTGTCTGGTTTTGGGTAAAAGGGATAGGTGCTGGCCAGTCGCGCTGCCATTTCTCTTTGCGGCTGGCTTAATCTGAGCCTAGCTCAGGTTTGGGGAATTGGACAGTGGTTGAGTGGTTAAGGTTCATTAAATTGTGATAGACGGGACACTGGTGGTGTCTACAGTCTGGTCAGGCGGAACACGTTTTCCGAGGCGTCTTCCAGGCCTTTTCGCTTTGTGAACGGATGATCCCTCGCCAGGGTGTTGGTGAGAATGTGTTCGATCTGGTAATCATCCTGGTAGAGCTCCCGCACTTCTTCATTGCTGACGTTGAACGGCGGGCCCTTGCTTTCGGTGTCGTAGTCCAGGGTGATCAGAAGGATTCTGGTGCCGCCGGGGATGATGGCGGTCAGGTGGTTTACGTAGTCTTCGCGCATGCTCGGGGGCAAGGCGATGAGGGCGGCGCGGTCGTAAACCAGTCGGATATGTTTGAGATCGTCGGGAACCAGTTGAAAGAAGTCGCCGCACCAGAGTTGCAGGTTGTCGTGCTTGAAGGTAATGAAGGGTTCGCCCGGGTGGACTTTGGCCTTTTCTCCGGCTTCTTCGAAGAAGTCCTTGCAGGCGATTTCGCTCAGTTCCACGCCGATGATGGGGTGGCCGCGGTCGTGGAGCCACCACATGTCGTGGGATTTGCCGCAGAGGGGAACGAAGACCGCATCGGTGTTCTCTCCGGCCAGCTCGGGCCAGTGATCATGCAGGTACTGATTGACGGTCCCCTGGTGGAAGCCGATTTCCTTTTTGGCCCAGCGTTCGTGCCAGAATTCATGTTCCATGATTCACACCCTGTTCTTGCCTGGATATCGTGAGTTTTGTACGTTTATCTCAGTCTACTCTTAATCTACCCCAACCTGTGGCCATCCGGGGTCAGGCGTATAGTGTGAAAGGGATGTTCCTTGGCGC
>JAXHUV010000115.1:3607-7305 GCA_034189445.1 Pseudomonadota bacterium | reverse complement strand
GGCCGGGCCATAACGTCTCCCAGATGCACTACGCCCGTCAGGGCATGGTTACCCCGGAAATGGAGTTTATCGCCATCCGGGAAAACATGAAACTGCAGGAAGCCAGGGGGCACGGGCTGCTGGAAGACCAGCATCCAGGCCACTCCTTCGGCGCCAATCTGCCAGCAGAAATTACGCCTGAGTTCGTTCGTGACGAAGTGGCCCGCGGCCGGGCGATTATCCCGGCCAACATCAACCATCCGGAAACCGAGCCGATGATCATCGGCCGCAACTTTCTGGTGAAGATCAACGGCAACATCGGCAACTCCGCCGTCAGTTCCTCCATTGAAGAAGAAGTGGAGAAACTGACCTGGGGCATCCGCTGGGGCTCGGATACGGTGATGGACCTGTCCACCGGCAAGAACATCCACGAAACCCGGGAATGGATCATCCGCAATTCCCCGGTTCCGATCGGCACCGTGCCCATCTACCAGGCCCTGGAAAAAGTCGGTGGCGTGGCCGAAGATCTCACTTGGGAAATCTTCCGGGACACCCTGATCGAACAGGCCGAGCAGGGCGTGGACTACTTTACCATCCACGCCGGCGTTCGCTTGCATCACGTGCCCATGACGGCAAAGCGCACCACCGGCATCGTCTCCCGGGGTGGTTCCATCATGGCGAAATGGTGCCTGGCCCACCACAAGGAAAGCTTCCTGTACGAGCACTTCGAGGACATCTGCGAAATCATGAAGGCCTATGACGTGTCTTTCAGCCTCGGCGACGGCCTGCGCCCCGGCTCAATAGCAGACGCCAACGACGCCGCCCAGTTCGGCGAACTGGAAACCCTGGGCGAGCTCACCAAAATTGCCTGGAAACACGACGTACAGTGCATGATTGAGGGCCCGGGCCACGTGCCCATGCACCTGGTGAAGGAGAACATGGACAAGCAGCTCGAATGCTGCGACGAAGCCCCGTTCTACACCCTCGGCCCGCTGATCACCGACATTGCTCCGGGCTATGATCACATCACCTCCGGCATTGGCGCCGCCATGATCGGCTGGTACGGCTGCGCCATGCTCTGCTACGTCACACCGAAAGAGCACCTGGGTCTGCCCAACAAGGACGACGTGAAAACCGGCATCATCACTTACAAGATCGCCGCTCACGCCGCCGACCTGGCCAAGGGCCATCCGGGCGCCCAGATCCGCGATAACGCCCTGTCCAAGGCCCGTTTCGAGTTTCGCTGGGAAGACCAGTTCAACCTTGGCCTGGACCCGGACACGGCCCGGGCCTACCACGACGAAACCCTGCCCAAGGACTCCGCCAAGGTGGCCCACTTCTGCTCCATGTGCGGGCCGAAGTTCTGTTCCATGCAGATTTCCCAGGAGGTTCGGGATTATGCTAAGGAACATGGCCTGGACGAAACACTCGCCATTGATGCCGGCATGGAAGAGAAGTCACGGGAGTTTGTGGAGTCTGGCTCTCGGCTTTATGACAAAATCTGATTTTGGAGCCTGGCCGCGCCTGGCCTGATGGTTGGGGGCGGTGAGCCGAGACATTCTTACTCTGGCAGTTATCGTTAAGCGACGTGTTTTTCTGACGTTGCTTCGGTAACCCGTTGTTCTATTTCAAGACTTGAAATGATCTCAAAATCCGTGAATAAAGCGACAGGTTTCAGAGCGTTACCGGCTTGTTTTTCAAGTCTGACAAAGCCTTTGTCGCTCAAAGATTTCAAAGTGTGCGATAAGTTACCCTTGGCCCGTCCAGACAGTCGGGCGAGTTCCGTAACCGTCTGCGGTTTTTCAGAGTCGATCAGTCGCAGGAGCCCGACATTTTCAGCACAAAGCACCTGAGAAACAGCATTCAACGATGTATACCAAATCCTTGGCTCGTCCGCTGCGGGTGTGTACAAGCCCTGAGCCATCGCCAGTAATCTTTTGCGAATCAAGTCTTCGGGCATGATGCCGATTTTAGCTTTCATCGACTACCTCCATTGATCTTCGAGATCGTTTTATCTATTCCTGAGAAGAAATCGCTCAGTAGCGTGAAACAATCCACGAACCCGTAAGGTGTGCCAGTGTCTGACATGGTTTGGTGAACATGGTCATACTCATGCACTTTCCCACTGTTCAGACCCCTTTTAGCCGGCTTGACTGCATGGGCATTGTCCATCCCGAAAATCCGCCGGTTATGTTTGTCATGCAGGGTCAGGTTATACCGGATCCCGTGAGGTCTCTCGCGTGTTGGTGGAGCACACCAAGCCTCCACTCTCCACCAGTACCCATCATCCCTGTGCACCTGGCTGCCGTGCATAGCCAGAAGTTGTTCCAGTCCGTCCAATGGATTAAGTCTCCTTTGTTATGATGTGATCATAACATGGTTTTGTGGGTTGTCGAATATCTGGGCGAATTGCTCAGTGTTTAATGGCGTAACTTGCAGTAACGCCACACTTCCAGCTATCGTTCAAAATCGAATTCCGAACCGGACAACCGAATGCCCAAACCATTCCAATTCAACGCAGACGACATCAAAATCGAAAAGCGCGAAACCGTCTTCCAGGGCTTCTTCCGCATGGATAAGCTCTGGCTGACCCACCCGCGTTTTGATGGCCGGGACATGCCCGTATTTACCCGCGAGCTCTTTATTCGCGGCGACGCCACCTGTGTGCTTCCCTACGATCCGGAGCGGGACGAAGTGGTTCTGCTGGAACAGTTTCGCCTGGGTGCGCTGGGCCGCGACCAGTCGCCGTGGTTGCTGGAGTTGGTAGCCGGCATGAACGAAGACGGCGAGAGCCCGGAAGAGGTCGCGCAGCGGGAAGGCCAGGAAGAGGCCGGGCTTAGCTTTGATCCGCTGGAAAAAATCTGCGATTACCTGGTGTCGCCCGGTGGCAGCACCGAGATGATCCATGTCTATTGTGGCCGCGTGAGCACCGAGAATGCCGGTGGGCTCTATGGCATGGAGCATGAACACGAGGACATCCGTGCCCATGTGGTGTCTTTTGATGATGCCATTGCGATGATCCACGATGGCCGTATCAACAACGCTGCCGCCATTATTGCCCTGCAGTGGCTACAGCTGAATCGGGCCCGCTTGAGGAAAGGATGGCAGTGATGGCTGAGTGGACCATGAAGTCCAGGCGGTACGTTCCGGATCTGCGGCAGCTTGGTGCCCTGTGTGACGGTAACTACCAGCGGTTACGGAAACTGCGGCAGCTGGAGGTGGATGGCAAGCCCGTCTGTGAATTCGAGCTACACCGGGAAAGCGATTATCTGGGACGGGTCCGGATTCAGGTGCTGCAAACGGCGAAATTCACCGAAACCCTGCTCCTCGAGCAGGTCCACAATTCCGGGCGCTGGCTCAACAATCCGAAGATGACCGTGCGGGTCTACCACGACGCCAGCATGGCTGAAGTGATCAGCTGCTACCGTGATCGCAAGATTGCCCCCGTCAATGATTACCCCAATCGCTTCATGCACCACCCGGACGAGAAGGTGCAGGTTAACCGTTTCCTCGCCGATTGGCTGGATTACTGTCTGCGCTTTGGTCACCTGCCCATGGAATATGCGGCCTGGTCGGCCGGTGAAGGCGTCGATTGAGAAAATCCGGGAACCGGCGTCGTATACTTGTGTCCAGGATAATTATTATCAGCGAGTAGGTTCCGAAAACCATGACCAGGAAGCAGCCACTCCGACCGCTCCGGGTGCTACAACTGACTGACC
>JAXHUV010000115.1:0-3507 GCA_034189445.1 Pseudomonadota bacterium | reverse complement strand
AAATCCGGGAACCGGCGTCGTATACTTGTGTCCAGGATAATTATTATCAGCGAGTAGGTTCCGAAAACCATGACCAGGAAGCAGCCACTCCGACCGCTCCGGGTGCTACAACTGACTGACCCGCACCTGATGGAACGTACCGACGGGGACCTGTTGGGGGTTAAAACCCGGGAAAGCCTGCAGGCGGTTATTGCAGAAGTATTGGAAGTCCACGGCCAGCCGGACCTGATTCTGGCCACGGGGGACCTGGCCCAGGACGGGTCGGTGCAAGCCTACCGCGTGTTTGGCGAGAGCCTGAAGGCATTTTCCTGCCCTTCCGTCTGGATTGCCGGCAATCATGATCAGGTTGATAACCTGCTGAAAGTTGCTGGCGAGTATGATGCCTGCGCCCGCCATGTGATCCAGGGTGGCTGGCAGTTCATTATGCTGAACTCTTCCTTGCCCGGTAAGGTCTGTGGGGCTCTGGCCGATTCAGAGCTGTCGTTTCTTGCGGAAACCCTGGAGCAGCATCCGGACCTGCCGGCCGTTATTGCACTGCATCACCACCCGGTGGATATCGGCTCTGACTGGATGGAAAAAATTGGCCTCACCAACCGGGATGCGTTCTGGCGGGTGGTCGATCGATTCCCTCGGGTCAGGATCGTGTTATGGGGGCATATTCACCAGGAGCATGAGCGCGAACGCAACGGCGTGCAACTGATGGCCACGCCGTCCACCTGTATCCAGTTTACCTCTGGTTCCAGCCAGTTCTCGGTTGAGGACTTGCCGCCGGGCTATCGTTGGCTCGAATGCCACGGCTCCGGGGACTTCACCACGGAAGTCCGCCGGGCCACCGGTTTCCAGTTCGAGCTGGATCGGAACAGCACGGGTTACTGAATGTCTTCCCGCAATTCCCGGGCGGCAGCGACCATGTTCCCGAGGGCGGGAATGACTTCTTCCCACTGGCGGGTTTTCAGGCCGCAATCCGGGTTCACCCATAACCGCTCCGCCGGTATCCGCTCGGCCGCCTTGAGCATCAACGATCGGATCTGCTCGCTGTCCGGTATATTGGGTGAGTGGATGTCATAAACCCCTGGGCCGATGTCGTTCGGATACTGGAAGCCACGGAAGGCATCGAGAAGTTCCATGTCCGAGCGCGAGGTTTCGATGGTGATGACATCCGCATCCATCCGGGCAATGGCTTCAATAATGTCGTTGAATTCCGAGTAGCACATATGGGTGTGGATCTGGGTGTCGTCCCGAACGCCGTTGGCGGTAATCCGGAAAGCCTCAATCGCCCAGCTCAGATAGCCGTTCCAGTCGGATTTCCGCAGCGGCAGGCCTTCCCTCAGGGCCGCCTCATCGATCTGGATAATGCCGACGCCGGCGGCCTCCAGATCAAGCACCTCCTCCCGGATTGCCAGGGCCAGTTGCAGGCAGCTCTCCCGTCGTGGCTGATCGTCCCGCACGAAGGACCAGTTAAGGATGGTGACGGGGCCCGTCAGCATGCCCTTCAGAGGTTTTTCGGTGAGCGACTGGGCGTAGCGAATCCACTCGACGGTCATGGCCTTCGGGCGTGAGATGTCGCCGAACAGGATGGGTGGTTTTACACACCGGGAACCGTAGGACTGGACCCAGCCGAACTGGCTGAAGGCATAGCCGGCCAGCTGTTCGCCGAAATACTCGACCATGTCGTTGCGCTCGGCCTCGCCGTGCACAAGAACATCAAGCCCCAGGGCTTCCTGCTCGGCAATGCAGCGGCGCACTTCCTCGCGAATCCGGGCGGTGTAGTCCGCCTCGGTGAGTTCGCCCTTGCGGAACCGCAGACGGGTCTGGCGGATATCCCGTGTCTGGGGAAAAGATCCGATGGTGGTCGTTGGAAAGCGTGGTAACCCCAGCTTTTTTTGTTGAGCCTTGATGCGTTCGGGGTAGGGGCTTCGGCGTTGCCCGAGTTTCGGGCTGATCTGCGCCGTCCGGGCCCGGACAGAGGGGTTATGCACTCTTTCGGAGGTTTTCCGGCTTGCAACGGCCAATGCCGAGTCCGCCAGGGCCTTGCGAACGGCGCCTCGGCCGTGATTGAGGGCCGAGGCGAGAGTGTTCAGCTCATCCAGCTTTTGAACTGCAAATGCCAGCCAGCTGCGGATTTCCGGGTCCAGCTTCTCTTCGCTGGCGAGATCAACAGGCACATGGAGCAACGAGCAGGAGGGCGCGAGCCAGAGCCGACCCCCCAATTTTTCATGCACTGGTTCCAGCCAGTCGAGGGTTTTCTCCAGATCTGTTCGCCAGATGTTCCGGCCATTGATGACGCCCAAAGACAGTTGCTTGTGCGGTGGCAGCCAATCAACCACCCGGGTAACCTCCTGTGGGGCGCTGACGGCATCCAGATGCAATCCGGCCACGGGCAGTTCACAGGCCAGTTGCAGGTTTTGCCGCAAGTCACCGAAGTAAGTGGTTACCAACAGCTTTGGCACGCTGGTTTTCAGGTGGTGATAGGCCAGGCTGAACGCGTGGCGCCAGTCCGCGTCGAGGTCGGTGACAAGCGCGGGTTCGTCCACCTGGACCCAATCAACGCCCTGATCCGCAAGCACATTCAGAAGTTCTGAATAAACGGGCAGAAGTGACTCCAGCAGCGCCAGTCGGTCACTTTCGTCCTTGGCTTTGCCGAGCCAGAGATAGGTTACCGGGCCGATGATCACCGGCTTCGGTGTGAGCCCCTGAGCCCGGGCCTCGGCGATCTGTTCAGTTAGCCGGTCAGTGTTGAGCTGGAAGCGGGTATGCTGGTGGAACTCGGGTACAATATAGTGGTAATTGGTGTCGAACCATTTGGTCATTTCTCCCGCCTGCACGCCACAGCAGGATGATTCATCACCGGAGCGGCCCCGGGCGACCCGGAAATACCGGTCGAGCTCGCTGCCTCCCGTGTTGCTCACCCGCTCAGGCAGGTTGCCCAGAGTGAAACTCATGTCCAGTACCTGGTCGTAAAAGGAGAAGTCGCCCACGGGCACCTGGTCAAGGTGTTGTTGGCTCTGCCAGTGCCTGCGCCGAAGATCGGCACCGGTAATCCGCAGTTCCTCCTCGCTGACCTGGCCTTTCCAGAAGGCCTCCTGGGCAAATTTCAGCTCGCGGCGGGCGCCAATACGCGGGAAGCCGAGATTGTGTGTGGTTACCATGGTGTGTCCCCTGCCTGATTCTGTGGTTTTCAAGAAAGTGCAGAATATCCTCCTGGAACAATGAAGGATAATGGTATTATTTCAGGTGTCGATGAAAATTCATCATGTATGGAGTGGCAATGATCGAACGCAGCCATCTGGAGATTCTCAGAGCGGTCAATCAGCAAGGTTCCCTGACGGCGGCGGCCGAGCGCCTGCATCTGACCCAGTCTGCCCTCAGCCATTCCATTGGTAAGTTGGAGCGCCAGTTGGGTACCGACATCTGGGTGCGGGAAGGGCGGCAGTTACGATTAACCCAGTCGGGGGAATACCTGCTGTCACTTGCCAACAGGCTGTTGCCGCAGATGGAACATGCGGA
>JAXHUV010000114.1:0-7311 GCA_034189445.1 Pseudomonadota bacterium | reverse complement strand
GTGCCAGCACCTGGTTGGCAAAAGAGCCGTCCATGATCCGGGACGGATGACCGGTGGCGTTGCCCAGGTTCACCAGGCGGCCTTCGGACAGCAGGATCAGGTGGTCGTTGGTGGCCTTGTCGCGGTAGATGACGTGAACCTGCGGTTTCACCTCGTCCCACTCCCAGTTCTTGCGCATGTAGGCGGTATCGATCTCGTTGTCGAAGTGGCCGATGTTGCACACCACGGCGCCGGGCTTCAGGGCCTTGAGCATGTGTGCGTCGCACACGTTCATGTTGCCGGTAGTCGTCACCAGAATATCGGTGTTCTGCAGAAGGCTTCGGTTAACGCCGGTTTCAGTGCCGGTGTTCACGCCGTCGAGGTACGGAGATACCACTTCGAAGCCATCCATGCAGGCCTGCATGGCACAGATGGGGTCGGCCTCGGTCACCTTCACGATCATGCCTTCCTGGCGCAGGGAAGCGGCAGAACCCTTGCCGACATCACCGTAGCCGATAACCAGGGCTTTCTTGCCGGCAAGCAGGTGGTCGGTAGCGCGCTTGATCGCGTCGTTCAGGCTGTGGCGACAACCGTATTTGTTGTCGTTCTTGGACTTGGTAACCGCATCGTTCACGTTGATGGCCGGCACCTTGAGGGTGCCTTCACGCAGCATTTCCTGCAGGCGATGCACACCGGTGGTGGTCTCTTCGGTCACACCGTGGCAGTTGGCCAGTACTTCAGGGTACTTTTCGTGCAACAGGGCGGTCAGATCACCACCGTCGTCCAGAATCATGTTCGGCTCCCAGCCTTCAACGTCGGCGCCGACCGTGCGCTCCAGGCACCAGTCGTATTCCTCGTCGGTTTCCCCCTTCCAGGCAAACACAGGAATGCCCCGGGCAGCGATGACCGCAGCGGCCTGATCCTGGGTGGAGAAGATGTTACACGAAGACCAGCGAACCTGAGCGCCCAGTTCGATCAGGGTCTCAATCAACACCGCGGTCTGGATGGTCATGTGGATGCAGCCCATGATGTTCGCGCCTTTGAGGGGCTGCTCTGCCTTGTACTTGTTGCGCAGAGCCATCAGGGCGGGCATTTCGCCTTCGGCGATCTTGATCTCTTTCCGGCCCCAGTCGGCCAGGGAGATATCTCGAACTTTGTAGTCGTCGAAGCTGTTCAGTTTTTCTGCCGGAGTGCTCATGGTGTTCTCCTGTCAGTTCTGTTTTGGCCTTTGGAGTCGGTTGTCCTCTGGCCTCTAGTTTGGGAGTTGCCCCACCTCCTCTCTCAATCTTTGGGCGTTTGCGGTCATGAATGCGCCGCCACCCGCACTGGTAGCGGGCTACCGAAGAATGAACCCGGTTTAGAGGCCAGATCCGGCACTCTCAACCCCGGAAGCATCCCGAAGCGCCTCGGCGCGGTCGGTCTTCTCCCATGGGAACGCGGTGAAGGTGTCGTTGCCGACAGTCTTCTCGAACGGGGCACGGCCAAAGTGACCGTAGGCTGCGGTTTCCCGGTACATCGGGTGCAGCAGGTCGAGCATGTTGGTGATCGCGTACGGGCGCAGGTCAAAGTTCTGGCGGACCAGTTCGATGATGCTGTCGTCGCTGATCTTGCCGGTGCCGAAGGTGTTCAGAGAGATAGATGTCGGCTGCGCCACGCCGATGGCGTAGGACACCTGGATCTCGCACTTGTCGGCCAGGCCGGCGGCGACGATGTTCTTGGCAACGTAACGGCCGGCATAAGCGGCGGAGCGGTCTACCTTGGACGGATCCTTGCCGGAGAAAGCACCGCCACCGTGGCGAGCCATGCCGCCGTAGGTGTCGACGATGATCTTGCGGCCGGTCAGGCCACAGTCGCCAACCGGGCCACCGATCACGAACTTGCCGGTCGGGTTGATGTGGAACTGGGTGTCCTTGTGCAGCAGTTCGGCTGGCAGGGCGTGCTTGACGATCAGCTCCATCACCGCTTCTTTCAGGTCTTCCTGGCTCACGTCTTCGTCATGCTGAGTGGACAGAACCACGGCGTCGATACCGGCAACCCGGCCGTTTTCGTAGCGGCAGGTGACCTGGCTCTTGGCATCCGGGCGCAGCCACGGCAGCAGGCCGCTCTTGCGGGCCTCGGCCTGGCGCTGGACCAGACGGTGGGAGAAGGTGATCGGCGCCGGCATCAGCACATCGGTTTCGTTGCTGGCATAGCCAAACATCAGGCCCTGGTCACCGGCGCCCTGGTCTTCCGGTTTCTGGCGGTCAACGCCCTGGGCGATGTCCACGGACTGCTTGCCGATGATGTTGATGATGCCGCAGGTGTCGCCGTCGTAGCCCACTTTCGAGGAGGTATAGCCAATGTCCTTGATGACGCCGCGTACCAGGTCTTCCAGGTCTACCCAGGCACTGGTGGTGACCTCACCGCCAACGATGGCGACACCGGTTTTCACCATGGTTTCACAGGCAACGCGGGCGTGGGGGTCCTCGGCCAGGATGGCGTCAAGGACGGCATCGGAGATCTGGTCCGCCAGTTTGTCCGGGTGGCCCTCGGAGACCGATTCGGAAGTGAAAATATTGTAGTCAGCCATAACACATGCTCCTCTGTGAGCGATTCAAAATCAGACCGATAAGAGCCTTCATCGAGCCTTCATTAAGGCGCCTTTCGGTTACCGGGTTGTTGGTTTGCGTGAGGATACGTAAAACTACGTACCCGTATATCAAAATTTGTTGATATTGCGATTCGGGTCGTCAAACCTGACCTCCGGGTTTCCAGAACTCCCGAACCTGGATCTGGAAACCGTTCCGTAACCCGATGAACAGCTGCTCTCCGGCAACCAGGCCGGCGTCCGCAGCCCAGGTGGTGAGTTCTTCCGGTTCAAAGCCCAGCCAGAGATCGCCGCAGTTTGCTTTTGCCCACTCCTGGTCGTGACTGCACAGGTCGCTGATTACCATACAGCCACCGTTATTCATCAGCGCCGCAGTATCAAGGAAGATGTCAGCGGGGCTGGGCACGTGGTGCAGAACCATGTTGGCAACCACCAGCTCAAAAGCATCGCCCCGGGCCAGCAGGGTGTCGGTAACGCCCTCGATCAGGTCGATGTTGTTCAGTCGTTGGTCAATACAGGTGCGGGTCGCCCTGGCCAGCATGTCCCGACTGTTATCGAGAGCGACCACATGCTCGCACAGCCTGGCCAGCACCGGCAGAAAGGCGCCTTCTCCGGGGCCGATTTCCAGGCCGGTTTGCCACTGGTGTTTGCGGGACCGGTTGCGGATCATTTCCGCTACCGGCCCGGCATAAAGGTCAAAGGCGGCTATCAGCTCCTGTTGCTCCCGAAACTGCTCTGCATGCCGGGCGAAGAAAGCCTGGGACTGATCCGCACGCTGGCTGCGGATGGCTTCAATTCGTTCCCGCAGGTGCGGTGGCAGCGGCACCCGGTCTACCGCTTCAAATATCTGGCGAATGGTCCGGTCGGTTGGCTTGTCGTTATCCAGATGCAGCGGGCGGCGATAGAAAATCGCGTTGCCTTCCCGCTGGGGTTCCAGCAGACCGGCCTTGTGCATCACTTTCAGGTGGTGGCTCATGCCGGACTGGCGCATATCAAACAGCTGGCTGAGCTCCAGAACTCCGAACGTATCCCGTCTCAGCACGCGCAGAATCTCCAGGCGCAGCGGATCGCCGCTTGCCTTGAAGATCGGGGCCAGTTCGTCCACTGAGGACAGGTTATCGGCGTGTGCGTTGATGGATGCCATGGGAACAAAGTGTAGGGGGCTTCGGGTGGTCAATCAATATCCATATCAAAAAAGTTTGATATAGATGTATCGTTTTTTGAAATCAGGCCGTTTCGGAAACCCGCAAGCAAACAATCGTGAAACAGGCCCATGCCATTTGCCCCGACACACACTAATCGGCGAAAATACGCGCCTCATTTTTGATCATCCTTTAATCATTACGAATCACTACGAATTCTTTTCCTGAAAATACTGGAGAAACGTCAATGCCGTCTCGTAAAGACCTCGCCAACGCCATTCGCGCACTGAGCATGGATGCGGTTCAGAAAGCCAAGTCCGGCCATCCGGGTGCGCCCATGGGTATGGCGGATATCGCCGAGGTGCTGTGGAACGATTACCTCAGCCACAACCCGGCCAACCCGCATTGGGCCAACCGTGACCGCTTCGTGCTGTCCAACGGTCACGGCTCCATGCTGCAGTATTCGCTGCTGCACCTGAGCGGGTACGACCTGAGCATTGACGACATCAAGAACTTCCGTCAGCTGCACTCCAGGACTCCGGGCCACCCGGAATATGGCTATACCCCGGGTATCGAGACCACCACTGGTCCGCTGGGGCAGGGCATTGCCAACGCCGTGGGTTTTGCGATTGCCGAGAAATCCCTGGCGGCACAGTTCAACCGCCCGGGCCACAAGATTGTTGACCACTACACCTACGCCTTCCTGGGTGATGGCTGCCTCATGGAAGGCATTTCCCATGAGGTGTCCTCCCTTGCCGGCACGCTGGGCCTGGGCAAGCTGGTCTTCTTCTATGACGACAACGGCATTTCCATTGACGGTGAAGTCGATGGCTGGTTTACCGACAACACCCCCCAGCGTTTCGAGTCCTACGGTTGGCAGGTAATTCCTGCCGTCGACGGCCACGACGCCGACGCCATTCGTGCTGCCATTGAAGCCGCCCGCGCCAACACCGGGCAGCCCACCCTGATCTGCTGCAAGACCATCATCGGCTTTGGCTCCCCGAACAAGCAGGGCAAGGAAAGCTGTCACGGGGCACCTCTGGGTGACGACGAAATCGCCCTGACCCGCGTGCAGCTGGGCTGGAAATACGGCCCGTTCGAAGTGCCGGAAGAGATCTACGCGGCCTGGAACGCCAAAGAGAAAGGAGCAGAAGCCCAGAAGGCGTGGGAAGAGAAATTTTCCGCTTATGAAAAGGCCGAGCCCGAGCTGGCCGCCGAGTTTACCCGCCGCATGGCTGGTGACCTGCCCGCCGACTTCGTCGAAAAGGCCCAGGTCTACATCCAGGAATGCCAGGACAGGGCCGAGACCGTGGCTTCCCGCAAGGCTTCCCAGAACACCCTGAACGCCTACGGCCCGATGCTGCCGGAACTGATGGGCGGCTCCGCCGACCTGGCCGGTTCCAACCTGACCATCTGGGACGGTTCCAGAAGCCTGACCAAAGAAGATGCCTCCGGCAACTACATACACTATGGCGTGCGCGAGTTCGGCATGGCGGCCATCATGAACGGTATCGCACTGCATGGCGGCTTCGTACCCTATGGCGCGACCTTCCTGATTTTCGTGGAATACTGCCGCAATGCGGTGCGCATGGCCGCACTGATGAAGCAGCGCTCCATCTTCGTGTTCACTCACGATTCCATCGGCCTGGGCGAGGACGGCCCGACACACCAGCCGATCGAGCAGATGGCCAGCCTGCGCACCACGCCCAACATGAGCATGTGGCGTCCGGCTGACACCGTTGAATCCGCCGTGGCCTGGAAAGCGGCTCTTGAGCGCACCGATGGCCCGACGGCCATGGTGTTCTCCCGTCAGGGCCTGCCGGCGCAGCCGCGCGATGCCCAGCAGCTGGCGGATGTGTCCAAGGGCGCCTATATCCTGTCTGACAGCGAAGGCACACCGGATCTGATCCTGATTGCCACCGGCTCTGAAGTGGCCCTGGCCCAGGACGCCGCTGCCAAACTGCGGGAGCAGGGCAACAAGGTTCGCGTGGTCTCCATGCCATCCACCGATGTCTTCGATGCCCAGCCGGCGGAATACAGACAGCACGTTCTTCCGCTGGAAGTGACCAACCGCATCGCCATCGAAGCCGGCATTGCCGACTACTGGTACAAGTACGTTGGCCTTGACGGCCGCGTAGTGGGCATGACCACCTTCGGTGAGTCCGCACCGGCGGGTGAACTGTTCAGGGAGTTCGGCTTCACCGTCGACAACGTCCTGGAAGTGGCTGACGAACTGCTGGACGCCTGATGAGCAACTCAAAGCCCTTTCGTATTGCCATCAACGGGTACGGCCGGATCGGCCAGTGCGTGTTGCGGGCGCTTTATGAAAACGGCTATCGCGACCACCTGCAGGTGGTCGCGATCAACGAGTTGTCCGATATCGACACCATCGCCCACCTGACTCGCTATGACTCGACTCACGGTCGATTTCGCGGCCACGTCGACGTGGATGGTGACGAACTGGTTGTGAACGGCGACCGGATCCGGGTTCTGCGGCACCCGGACCCGGCTGACTTGCCCTGGCGGTTGCTGGATGTGGATCTGGTGCTGGAGTGCTCCGGAGCCTATTCCGACCGCGCCACCGCCGAAAAGCATCTCGACGCCGGGGCCAAAAGGCTGTTGTTCTCGCAACCGGCGGAAGCGGATGTGGACCGGACGGTGGTGTTTGGCATTAATGATGATCAACTGAACCCGGACGACCGTATCGTTGCCGCCGGTTCCTGTACCACCAATTGCCTGGTGCCGGTGGTCAGGGTACTGGATGAGGCGTTCACCGTCGAACGGGGATGCACCACTACCATCCACGCAGCCATGAACGACCAGCCGGTCATCGATGCCTACCATCACCAGGACCTCCGCCGCACCCGCAGCGCCCTGCACAACATCGTGCCGGTGGAGACCGGCCTGGCCCGCGGCATCGAACGCCTTTTGCCCCACATGGAAGGCCGGTTCAGTTCCGTGGCCATGCGCGTGCCCACCCTGAACGTCTCGGCCATCGACATGGTCTTGGACGTTACAACCGCGACTTCGGTGGGTGAGGTCAACCGCTTGCTGGCGAAAGCGGCAAACGGCCTCTTAAAAGGTATCCTCGGCTATACCGATGAACTGCTGGCCAGCTCCGACTTCAACCACGACGCCCACTCCGGCATCGTCGACGGCGGCCAGACGAGAGTGACCGGTGGCACCATGGTGAAAGTGCTATGCTGGTTTGACAACGAGTGGGGGTTCGCTAACCGGATGCTCGACGTGAGCCGTAGCTGGCTGGAAAAGACTGAAAACGGGGTCAGATGAATGCTTTCATCTGACCCCATGTTCATGCAGACATAGGGAATAACGTTATGGCCATCAAGAAAATGACTGATCTGGACCTCGCCGGCAAGCGGGTCCTGATTCGCGAAGATCTCAACGTACCGGTCAAGGACGGCAAGGTAACCAGCGACGCCCGTATCCGCGCCTCCCTGCCCACCATCAAGGCAGCGAAGGACGCCGGCGGCAAAGTCATGCTGATGTCGCACCTGGGCCGCCCGGAAGAAGGCGTCTACGACGAAGCTTCCTCCATGAAACCCGTCGCCGACTACCTGACCAAAGCCCTCAACCAGGAAG
>JAXHUV010000113.1:0-7356 GCA_034189445.1 Pseudomonadota bacterium | reverse complement strand
TGGTAAAACCAGCCTGGTGGCCGCCATGCTGGAGCAGGATTTGTGCCTGGGCCTGTCTGTGTCCCACACCACCCGGCCAATGCGTGAAGGTGAGCAGGGCGGGGTCAATTACCACTTTGTGAGCCGTGACGACTTCGAGGCCATGATTGCTCGGGGCGATTTTCTCGAGCACGCGGATGTGTTCGGCAATTATTATGGCACGTCCCAGGTGTGGGTGCGCGAGACGCTGGCGAAAGGCGAGGATGTCATCCTGGAGATTGACTGGCAGGGGGCGGAGCAGGTGCGCCGCCTGATGCCGGAATGTGTCAGCATTTTTATTGTGCCACCGTCGCCCGAGGTGCTGCGGGAACGGCTGACCGGCCGCGGCACTGATGCGCCAGAGGTGGTGGAGCGTCGACTGAAAGAGGCGCGGGAAGAATGTCGCCACGCCGCCGAGTTTGATTACCTGGTGGTGAATGACGATTTTACCAAAGCGTTGGCCGACCTGTTGGCAATTGTGCGCAGTGAGCGACTGCGTTTTACTGCTCAGAGCCGTCGTTACGGCTCCCTGCTGGAGCGGTTGTCCAGCTGAACCGCGGGCCGTAAATGGCTGTATACAAATTGAACCGTCCGAAGTACACTACCCGGTCTGCTCAAACACTGCATTTTTAAAGTCGGGGAAGTTATGGCACGAGTTACCGTTGAAGATTGTCTGGAAAACGTTGATAACCGCTTCCAGCTGGTAATGCTGGCTACCAAGCGTGCCCGTCAGCTCGCTACCAAGGGTGCCGAGCCGATGGTGGCTGAAGAAAATGATAAACCCACGGTGATTGCCCTGCGCGAAATTGCCGAAGGCAAGATTACTCGTGATCTGCTCGAGGAAGACGACGGCGAGTAAATCATCACCTGCGAATGAGGGGTTATAAGTACCTTTCCGCAAGTGAGAAGCATTGAAATCTGCCCTCGCAGTTTTATAGTGTAACCATAAAATGTTGCTGGAAGGACCCGGATGTGTGCATTCGGGTTTTTTTGTCCCTGAATTTCATGAAGTCGTGGAGGCGCGGTGTTGGCAGAGGCTACGGTTGAAGGACTGGCTCGAGAGCTCAGCTCCTATCTTGATACCAATCGCATCAATCAGGTGCGACGGGCCTATTATTATGCCGAACAGGCCCATGAGGGCCAGATGCGCAAAAGCGGCGACCGCTACATCTCCCACCCCCTGGCCGTCGCCCATATTCTCGCCGATCTCCGGCTGGACCATCAGAGCCTGATGGCGGCCATGCTCCATGATGTGATCGAGGATACCGGCATTCCCAAGGACGCGCTGACGGAACAGTTCGGTGATGACGTCGCGGAGCTGGTGGACGGGGTCAGTAAACTGACCCAGATTGAATTCCGCTCCCGGGCGGAAGCCCAGGCCGAGAACTTCCAGAAAATGACCCTGGCCATGGCGCGGGACATCCGGGTGATACTTGTGAAGCTGGCGGATCGGCTGCACAACATGCGCACCCTCGGCCCCATGCCTTACGAAAAGCGCCAGCGCATTGCCACCGAAACCCTCGATATCTACGCCCCGATCGCAAATCGCCTGGGCATGCACTCCATCTGCACCGAGCTTGAGGATCTGGGCTTTAGCGCCCTGTATCCAATGCGCTCCAGGTACATTTCCAAGGCGGTGGATAAGCTCCGTGGCAGCCATCGGGAAATCATCGACGACATCCGCGGCAAACTGCAGGAGAAACTGGAGGAGCGAGGCCTGCCGGGCCGGATCCTGGGCCGTGAAAAGCACCTGAACAGCATTTACAGCAAGATGAAGTTCAAGCAGAAGTCCTTCCATGAAATCATGGATGTCTATGCCTTCCGGATCATCACCGATACCGAAGACGACTGCTACCGAATCCTGGGTGCCGTGCACAGCCTGTATAAGCCCCTGCCGGGCCGGTTCAAGGACTACATTGCCATGCCCAAGGCCAATGGCTACCAGTCCATCCACACTACCCTGTTCGGGATGCACGTCAATATTGAGATCCAGATCCGAACAGAGGAGATGGAACACATTGCCAACAACGGTATTGCGGCGCACTGGATGTACAAGAACGAACCCAGCAGCGTGAATCAGGCACGGGTGGATCGCTGGGTGAAGGGGTTGATGGAAATGCGGGAGCGGGCCGATGACTCCATGGAGTTTATCGAGCACGTGAAAGTGGATCTGTTCCCGGATGAGATTTACGTGTTCACTCCCAAGGGCCGAATCATGGAGCTGCCCAGCAGGGCAACGCCGGTGGACTTTGCCTACGCCATCCATACGGATATTGGCAATGCCACCGTCGCCTGCCGCATCAACCGCAACCTTGGTTCATTAAGTCAGCATCTGCAGAGTGGCCAGACTGTAGAAATCATTACCGCGCCTGGCGCCCGGCCCAATCCGGCCTGGCTCAGTTTCGTGGTTACCGGCAAGGCGCGCAGCAGTATCCGTCATCTACTCAAGAACCAGAAGCGTGTGGAATCGCTGGAGCTGGGTCGCACACTGCTGAAGAAATCCTTGAAGGGCTTTGGCGCCAGGTTGTCGGAGATCAGCGACGCTCAGAAACAGGCGGTGATTAGTCACAATCAGGTGAACAGTTTTGACGATTTGATCAGTGACATCGGCCTGGGCAACCGGATGGCCTATCTGGTTGCCCGTCAGCTTGCCAGCGGCTCCGAGGTTGCTGAGGCCAGTGAGGTGCACCGGGATGTCGAGGGGAATAATCACAGCCCGGTGACCATTCGTGGCACCGAAGGCCTTCTGGTCCGGTTCGGCAGTTGTTGCAAACCGATCCCCGGGGACCCGGTCGTCGGGGTGATGGATTCCGGCAAAGGCATGGTGATTCATTCCGATACCTGCTCCCGTTTGCCCGAGAACGATGAGGGCCAGGCGCGCCTGACCCATCTGAAGTGGGCCAAGGACATCACCGATGAGTTTTCCGTGGAGTTGCGGGTAGAGCTGGAGCGCCAGCGTGGTGTGATTGCCGAGATGGCTAACGCAGTGGCCATGGCTGACGGCAATATCGAACGCATCAACGTGGAGGAGCAGAATGCCCGGTTTGGCGTTGTCAGTCTTGTGGTCCATGTCAATGGTCGCCGGCATCTGGCCCGGGTTATGCGCCGGATCCGCAATATCCGGGCGATTACCCACATCAGCCGGGTAAGGAACTGAACCCGACCAAGGCCCGGTTGACAGCTGCGCTATGCAAGGGCGACGATTGGCGCTTTGGAAGAGAGGAAAGCAAGGGTCATGACCAACAAATCCGTAATTCAGACCGAGAAAGCGCCCCAGGCGATTGGCACATACTCCCAGGCGGTAAAAGCAGGGGATACCGTGTACCTGTCTGGCCAGATTCCGCTGGTACCGGAAACCATGGAAGTGGTCGCCGGTGATTTTTCCGCCAAGACCCGACAGGTATTCGATAATCTCAAGGCTGTCTGCGAAGCAGCCGGTGGCGAGCTGAAGGAGATTGTCAAGCTCAACATCTATATGACCGACCTGGCAAATTTTGCCACGGTTAATGAGATCATGGCCACCTATTTCCAGGAACCGTATCCAGCTCGTGCGGCGGTGGGGGTTGCGGCCCTGCCCAAGGGTGTGCCCATTGAAGTGGAAGCGGTTATGGTGCTCAGCTAAGGTCTGAAGACATCGGAATTGATGTATAAAGACGGCCCTGACTGCCTTTTTAATGCCGCAGAATCAGCCCTGGTCAATTATGGCGCGGTAGCCGGCCCGGAAATCCGGATAGCGGAATCGGAACCCGGTGCTCAGCAGTCTCTTGTTGCTACAGCGTTTACTGCCGGCCCGTCCGCCTTTTCGGGCATCGGGCCGCGGCTCGGCACAGAGTGTTTGTTGTCGCACCCATTCCACCACCTCATCAAGCCTGACCGGCTCGCAATCGCTGGCAATGTAGCAGGCCTCCAGTGTCGCTCCGGACAGTGCCAGCGTCACCAGATGAACCGCCGCGTTTGCCGCATCCTCTTCATGAATGCGGTTGCTGAATGGCGCTGGTTGCGCCGGGTTCATGCGCCCCGTCTGAACCTCTTCAAGAAAACGCCGCCGTGAAGGCCCGTAAATGCCGCTGTATCGGATGATGGTGGCCGGATGGCCGCTGGCCAGCGCGGTCTGTTCACCGGCCAGAACCTGCTCGCCGCTGAACCGGGCCGGCCTGGTGGGGCTGGACTCCTCCACCCAGCTGTCGTCATCCTGTGAATAGACACTGCTGCTGCTTATAAAGAACAGGTGTTTCAGCGATTGGTTACTCAGGGCCTGCAGCAAGTTCGCCAGGCCGGTCACGTAGGCATCCCGATAGCCCTGCTGATCGTAGCCGGAAGGCGTAAGGCAGTAGATGACGATATCGAGTTGCTCCGGCAGCTTACCGGTGAGGGTTTCTGGCCGGGTCAGGTCGGCGCCGATGCCGTGAATGCCTGCGGGAACATGCTCCGGGTTTCGCCGCAGACCGAACACGGTGGCCGAGGTTTTCAGCCGGCTGGCAATGGCGCCACCGAGTTTGCCGCAACCGGCCACCAGAATTCGGGGCGTTTTACTACCTTCAGTGATTGCCATAGACAATTCCAATCCTTATGCTTTAACCCATAAATTCGAGAAACTTCAATCCGCACCTTTCCGTCCGGAGCTCACCATGACTCTCACCGAGTTACGATACGTCGTTACGCTGGCCCGCGAAAGGCATTTTGGCCGGGCTGCAGAGTGTTGCCATGTCAGCCAGCCAACGCTCAGCGTTGCCGTTAAAAAGCTGGAAGATGAGCTCGGTATTCCGCTTTTCGAGCGAAGCAAAAGCAGCATCCGTGTAACCGAAACCGGGTTACGCATTATCGAACAGGCCCAGCGGGTGCTCGATCAGGTCGGCCTGATCAAAGACATGGCGCAAGATGGCAAGAACCAGCTCAACTCACCTTTGAAGGTGGGCGCCATCTACACCATTGGGCCCTATTTGTTCCCGCACCTGTTGCCGGAACTGAGGCGTGCCGCCCCGGAAATGCCGCTCTACATTGAAGAGAACTATACCGCGAGCCTGAGGCAGAAACTCCGGCAGTCCGAGCTGGATGCCGTTATTATTGCTCTGCCGTTCGCGGAGCCGGGAGTCGTTACCCTGCCGCTGTACGACGAGCCGTTTGTCGTCCTGCTGCCGGCCGGACATTCGCTGGCCAGCAGAGAACAGTTGACCGCCGATGAACTGGCCAGGGAGCAAGTGCTATTACTCGGGCCGGGCCACTGTTTCCGCGACCAGGTTCTGGAGTCCTGTCCGCCACTGGAGGAGGCTGTAGCCCATCGGGCGAACAACGGCTCACCCGCTCTGGTAACCGAAGGCAGTTCCCTCGAAACCATTCGCCACATGGTGGCTTCCGGCCTGGGCATTACGGTGTTACCGCTCTCGGCGGCCACCGCCATGCAGTACCATGAGGACATTCTGGCAGTTCGGCCGTTCGCCCCACCGGTGCCTTTCCGGACGGTGGCTCTGGCCTGGCGGGTTACCTTCCCACGGCCCAAGGCGATTGATGTGCTGTCCCTGGCTGCAAGTCAGTGTCGGGTGATTGAAAAGGCGAAAACGGATACACCGGTTGTGGCCGAAAGCGCCTGAGCCTGCCTATGACGTCACTGGATGATATTCAGGTCACTCAGCTCAAGGGCGTAGGAAACGCCCTGGCAGAGAAGCTCGCCAGGCTGGGCATTACCTCCCTGCAGGATCTGCTGTTCCACCTGCCACACCGTTATGAGGACAGAACCCGGGTTGTACCCATGGGTAGCCTTCGCATCGGTGACGTGGCGGTGGTGGAAGGGGAGGTGATGAAAGCCGATCTGGTGATCGGGCGCAGGCGCAGCCTGCAGGTAACCCTCCGGGATAACAGCGGCTTTCTGGTGATGCGTTTCTTTCATTTCAACGCCGCCCAGAAAAACCAGCTGAGCGAGGGCGCCAGGGTTCGCTGCTTCGGCGAGGTGCGCCCCGGGCGGGCAGGATACGAGTTCTACCACCCGGAGTATCAGGTCAACCCGCCGCCCATGGCGGCGGAAGGCGAGGCAACCCTGACGCCGGTTTACCCCCTGACCGAGGGGGTTCAGCAGCCCCGGGTGCGCTCGCTGTGCCAGCAGGCCCTGGGCTATCTCCAGCGCTTCCCGATTCGTGACTGGTTGCCCGGGAATCTGTTGGCCAAATATCAGTTACCCGGAATCACCGAAGCTGTCCAGCTGGTGCATTCACCGCCCGCCAACGTGCCGGTAAACCTGCTGATGGAAGGGCGCCACCCGGCGCAACAGCGCCTGGTGATGGAAGAGCTGCTGGCGCACCAATTGAGTTTGCTGCAGGTGCGAGAACAGATTCAGGCCCGTGAAGCACTTCCGCTCCTGCCCACCGGAGATCTGCCCGAGCGTTTCCTGGATTCCCTGCCGTTCGCACTCACCGGCGCCCAGCGACATGTACTGGCGGACATTCGTCAGGATCTGAGCCAGCCGCTGCCGATGCTCCGGCTCGTCCAGGGCGATGTCGGCTCCGGTAAGACAGTGGTGGCGGCATTGGCGGCTTTGCAGGCCATCGGCGCCGGCGCCCAGGTGGCGTTGATGGCGCCTACCGAAATCCTTGCCGAACAGCATTTTCAGAATTTCCGGACATGGCTGGAGCCCCTTGGCATTCACCTCGCGTGGCTCTCCGGAAAAGTAAAAGGTAAAGCCCGGGCTGAAACGCTGGAAGCGATCCACTCCGGTGATGCCGGAGTGGTGATTGGCACCCATGCTTTGTTTCAGGAAGATGTCGGGTTTCACCGCCTGGCCCTGGTGATCGTGGACGAGCAGCATCGTTTTGGCGTTCACCAGAGGCTCGCCCTGCGGGAAAAGGGCGTGGGTGGCTTGCTGGCACCTCACCAGCTGATCATGACGGCAACGCCCATTCCCCGCACACTGGCCATGAGTGCCTATGCAGACCTGGATACCTCGGTTATTGATGAACTTCCGCCGGGCCGGAAGCCGATTGAAACCATCGTGATTCCCGACAGCCGCAGGGATGATGTGATCGAACGGGTTCGCGGTGCCTGCCGGGAAGGTCGGCAGGCCTACTGGGTTTGTACGCTTATAGAAGAATCCGAAGCCCTGCAATGTCAGGCCGCGGAGGTCACTGCCCAAGAGCTGGCCGAACGACTGCCGGACCTGGAAGTGGGGCTGGTGCACGGGCGGCTGAAAGCCCGGGAAAAGGCGGCGGTGATGGCACAGTTCAAGGCCGGCGAACTGGATCTTCTGGTGGCTACCACGGTCATTGAGGTCGGGGTGGACGTTCCCAACGCATCGCTGATTATCATTGAAAATCCGGAACGCCTGGGGCTGGCCCAGTTGCATCAGCTGCG
>JAXHUV010000112.1:0-7512 GCA_034189445.1 Pseudomonadota bacterium | reverse complement strand
GCATTGGCCGGGGAACCCTGAACTGCTGCCCCGACACCAGTGGAATACAGCTCTCCGTTTTTCTCCAAAACCATGCCAGCGAGTGTGATGTCCACTTCCCGGGGGTCCGCTTTGGCTGAACTGATCACATAAACCCCGCAGGACGCGTTATCCGCGACTGTGTCCTGAATCTTGATCTTCCAGTCGCGAATACGTGAGTCAACGATTTCAAAGCAGGGCGCCACATAATCGGTCGCACGAATCACGTCCATGGCTGTGATCCCGGGGCCCGTCAAATCCTCTTTCAGAACAAACGCCAACTCTGCTTCAGCTTTTGGCTGAATCAAATCGTTAAGATTGATTACATCCCCTTCCTGATAGACCATGCTCGAGGTCAGTTGCCCGAAATCCGGCTGAAACACGCCCAGGAAATCCTGGATGGCTTTGCTGGTGACACCGATTTTCTTGCCAACCACGGTTTCGCCGGCATCCAGACGACGCTGAATGAATCGCAACTGGATTTTGTAAGCGTCATCGAGACTGATGTGCGGATCCCGCTCCGTGAACGGGGCGACGGTCTTGCGTTCAACAAAGGCCTGGTATAGCTCATCGCCGTATTTATCGATTTTGTTCTGGTTCATATCAGCCTCACATCTTAGAGCTCTTGGTCGGCACGTTCTTCTTTATGACGTTCTCAAAGCCCTTGGCGTTGACAGTGGATCGCTTCTCAAGCCGTTTGCCAACGCTGGAAGCGACAAATTCGCCGTTCATGAAATAATCTATCTGACGCATATTCATTCCTGTTTTTTGTTTCATGGAACCCAGGCAGTTTGTTTTCAGCGTCATGGCTTCAGTGTCCATGATAGCCGGTTATTCCAACTTTTTCCGAGTGTCGTACTGCTGAACCATACTGTTTAATGCCACTTAAAACGCCGTTGGTTACCTTCAGGACATAAGTTAAAGAAGTCCCCACCCTGTCAAACTGTCCAGATCGGCACGAGCACAGCCCCTGACCCACCCATAGGAACCAATTCCCATGCTTCCGGACTTGGTGGGCACCCTGGAAAGGCTACTGGTCTCGTGGGGTGCCCTTAACCCGGAACAGCATCAGCTCAGGCGCGGCCCAGGAATTTGCGCTCTTCAACGTTAATGCGGATGCGATCTCCGGTGGAGATGTGCTCGGGAACCTGCACCACCAACCCCGTTGCAAAACGGGCGGGCTTGGTTCTGGCCGTGGCAGAGCCGCCTTTGACGGACGGATCCGTCTCTTCAATTATAAGCTCAACGGTGGGGGGAAGCGCGAGTGCAACCGGAGAACCCTTCAACAGGATGACCATCACACCCTGCGTGTCTTCGGAGATGAACAACAGTTCCTCGGCAATGGCGTCGCGATTCAGGCTGTACTGAGTGAAATCTTCGGTATCCATGAACACATACTCATCGCCATCCGCGTAGGAAAAGGTGGCCTCCCTGCGGGTGAGATCGGCCAGGTTGAGTATGTCCGAATCCTTGAAGGTCTCGTCAAGCTTTTGATTGGTCACCACGTCGTACATACGCATCCGGTACAGACTGCCGCCAGCCCGGCCCTGGGGTACTGAACGCTCTATGTCCTTGACAAAATACACCCGACCATCGTATTCAACGGCGGAATTCTTTTTGACTTCACTGGCTCTTGGCATGTTCTGTTTCCGTAAAAGTTGTAGTTTTGATGCTGCTGATATACCACGACTTCGCCCTGGAATCGATAGCTCTTGCCCAGCAGCATCCGGCAGACTGCCAACCGTTCAAACCCAGGTTTATTGCATCCTGCTCAAGGCAGCAATCCAGCAACGCCAGGTAATCCGCCGTCGCGGATTTATCTCCCTACTTTTCCACCTTTTCCACTTCTCTACCTCTCCACCAGAGCTAAAGTAAGCGTTTGTTTACTCCGCTGGGCTCGATTGTGGGTCAGGCGCGCCTGAGTTTCAATATCAATTACAGCCAGTCGCCGAACCTGTTTCAGCCATAAAAACCGCGGGTAACTTTGCGGCAACAACTCGGACAAATGGCCACAGGAAATAAACGGCTCAGGCGCGAAGATTTCTGAAAATACCCATGGCCCAATCAAAGGCCCCACTGTATTGTTAGGGTTTTATCTTTGAAGGAGATTACTTTTGCCGCACCTGCACCTGGCCATATTACTGGGTATGACTGTTGCCCTCGGGCCGTTGGCACTTGACGCTTATCTGCCTGCCTTCCCGGACATTGCTGATAGCTTAAACATCGACCATGGGCACATGGGGTTAACGATCAGCGCCTATGTCACCACCCTCGGATTGGCGCAACTGGTGGGTGGGCCTTTGTCTGATCGATATGGTCGCAAGCCGGTACTCTTCGGCGGGCTTTTGATCTTTATGGCGGGAGCGGTCATGGTGTCCCTGGCCGATAGCCTGTCGGATATGGTGTTCTGGCGTATTGCACAAGGGATTGGCGGGGCCTTCTGTGCCGTATCGGTTCCCGCTATTGTACGGGATGAGGTCAGTGGGCGGGATGCCGCCCGGCTGTTCGGCCTGATTGCTCTGATCATGTTCATAGCTCCTGCTGCCGCACCTTCTCTGGGTTCCCTCATGTTGGCGCTTGGCGAGTGGCCCTGGATATTTCTTATGCTGGCCGGCTACGCCGCGTTTCTGGTGCTGACTCTTCAGCTCGCGCTTTTCCCGAAGCTAAAGCCACGGACACCGATCATTACCCCAGTTCGGTCCCTGGTGACCAACTACCTGCTGGTGCTCAGGCATAAAACCACCATGCGCTTTATCGGAATACAGGTACTTTGTTTCAGTATCATACTTTTGTACATTACCCATTCCTCATTCATCTACCAGGAATGGTATGACCTCTCCAACAACGCCTTCGCTATTCTGTTCGCCGCCAACATTGCGTTTATGGCTATCCTGAACCTTATTAACCGACCGCTGTTGTATCGCTTTGCATCGGTACAGCTGGTGCGCGCCCAGGTCATCGCACAATGCCTGGCCATTGCCGCTCTTGTCGCCAGCGCTTACTTCCAGGGCCCCCTCTGGCTGGTGCTAAGCTGCTTAGCCGTTGCCATCGGCTGCCAGGGCGGCATCGTGCCCAACAATATGGCCAGCGCCATGGAGTACTTCCCGAACCATAGTGGCACCGCAGCGGCCCTGCTGGGCGCTTCACAATTTACCATCGCAGGCGCCATCAGTGCCCTGTCCTCGGCCTCCGGTGATCAGACACTGCTCAGTATCGCAATCACTATGCTGGCCTGTGCGACAGGTGCTGTTATTCTGGCGCTGGGCGCTCCTCGGGCGGTTGCCCTGGCGAAAGAACAACCTGGCGTGTAACATTTTACCCGAAAGGATCCTCTAAACGGTTTACAGGGAGACTTGAGCCATCCCTGACAATCAAAACGTATGCATACGAGTAAACAAAAAAGGACGTATACGACAATGACATTGCCAACACCGGAAACCGCTTCTCCATCCAGAACACCCAGCCACCAGAAAGGCCTCCCAAGAACGCCTGAACTTAGCGCCGGGGCCCCTGAGGATAAGCGGCAGGAACTCGCTCAGTATTTCACCAGCACCTTTGACACCTACACCCGCCTCTTCGATTGCCTCGCCGATGATGCGGGGTATTTCCAGAAATCGATCCCCCTGAGACACCCACTCATTTTCTATCTTGGCCACACCGCGACATTCTTCGTCAACAAACTGGTACTGGCCAAACTGCTTTCCGAGCGAATCGACCCACACATGGAATCAATTTTTGCAGTGGGTGTCGATGAGATGAGTTGGGACGACCTGAACGAGGATCATTACGACTGGCCCACGGTTGTTGAAGTCATGGACTACCGGGCCAGGGTCCGAGCCACCGTAATGGAGCTGATCGAAACACTGCCGATCAACCTGCCGATCAATTGGGAAAGCCCCTGGTGGCCGATCCTCATGGGCGTTGAGCACGAGCGTATCCATCTGGAGACCTCGTCCGTGCTGATTCGCCAACACAACCTGGCAAGAGTCCGCCCGCAGCCAGAATGGGCCCCGATTCGTGAAACCGGTGAAGCGCCGGAAAACGAACTGGTTACTGTGCCCGCCGGCACAGTTCGCATTGGCAAACCTTACGATGACGCCTACTACGGCTGGGACAATGAATACGGCGAGCACGAAGCCCAGGTGGATGAGTTCAGGGCCAGTCAGTATCTGGCCAGCAATCAGGAATTCCTGGCGTTTGTCGAGGCCGGCGGTTACCAGGAAGATCGGTTCTGGACTGAGGAGGGCCGCGCCTGGCGTCAATTCGCAAAAGCCATACATCCGACGTTCTGGCGCTGGCAGAATGGATGGCACCTGCGCCTGATGACCGAAGAAGTCGAGATGCCCTGGGACTGGCCGGTGGAAGTGAATTACCACGAAGCAAAAGCCTTTTGCCAGTGGAAGGGTGAAAAAACCGGCCAACCCGTCCGCCTGCCCACCGAGGACGAGTGGCACCGGCTATGTTCGGAGGCCGACATTGAGGAGGTTGGCGACGACCCCGCCAACGCCAACCTGCACCTGGACCATGGCGCATCTTCCTGCCCGGTTACCCGGTTCAGACATGGCAAGTGGTTCGATGTGGTCGGCAATGTCTGGCAATGGACAGAAACGCCCACCTACCCATTCGACAATTTTAAGGTACACCCGCTGTACGACGACTTCACAACACCCACCTTCGACGGGCAGCACAACCTGATCAAGGGCGGTTCCTGGATTTCCTGTGGCAACGAGGCCCGGTTGTCAGCACGCTACGCCTTCCGAAGGCATTTCTTCCAGCATGCCGGCTTCCGCTACATCACCTCGGAAACTGAGGCCGTGAAACCCAATGCTTATTATGAAAGCGACCGATTGCTGGCTGAGTACGCAGAGTTCCACTTCGGTGACAGCTGGTTCGGTGTGAAAAACTTTCCGAAGGCTTTGGCGGATCTGGCCCTGGATGCCATCAAGGGCAAACCCGCTGGCAAAGCGCTGGACCTGGGCTGCGCCTGTGGCCGTGCCAGTTTCGAGTTAGCGAGGCACTTCAAAGAGGTGGAAGGCGTCGATTTCTCGGCCAACTTTATCAGGCTGGGCGTGGAAATGGCCGAGCAGGGCTCCGTTCGTTATGCGCTTGTAGAAGAAGGCGAGCTGGTCAGTTACCACAGCCGAACGCTCAAAGAGCTTGGATTGGAGGATTGTTCGGAGAAAGTGAGTTTCTTCCAGGGCGATGCCTGTAACCTGAAACCACAGTTCTCAGGCTATGATCTTGTTCTGGCGGCAAACCTGATTGACCGTCTTTACCGGCCAAGGCGTTTCCTTGACAGCATTCACGAAAGGATCAACGACGGTGGCTTACTGGTTATTGCCTCGCCGTACACCTGGCTGGAAGAACACACACCGAAAGAGGAATGGATTGGCGGTTTCAAAAAAGATGGTGAAAACCACACCACTCTGGATGGTCTGAAAGAACACCTTTCACGGCATTTCCGGTTGGTTAAGGAGCCGGAAAAGGTGCCTTTCGTTATCCGCGAAACCCAGCACAAATTCCAGCATACCCTGTCCGAAGTGACTATCTGGGAGCGGTTGCCGCGCTGATCAGCGCGGTAATCCCCCAACAAAACTTGAACGGTCTATTTCGCAGGGTGCAGACGGGCACGGCTGGCAGGCGCCCTGCGCGAGCTTCATAAGCGCTACACTTTGGCCGGGCGGTAGGCCGCAGCCATAACCAGAGCCAGCCATTAACCCGTGCGCGACTTACTTCGTAATCACAGAGGCAACATCACTGCTGTTGCACTCACATGCGGATTCAATGATTCCAGCCAATTCAGCCGGGCGTTCAAATCGAGATTCGGAATAACTCCTTCGAGTTACCGCGCGGAAGCTCACTTAAACCACTGACTTCGGAGCCTGGGGGCTATGCGCATTCGCGTAACGCATCAAAGGATTACGCTTGCTCTGCAATTGATACTGCTTAGTGAGGCAGTCATTGCCGTCTGGGGCCAAAGATGGTTCACCGCATTTTTGACATCAACAATTATCGCCATCACATTCTTCCCGTTGGTGTTCGAGCGTCGTTTCCGTATCCACATTCCACCGGAGCTACAGCTGGCCGCCATCGGATTTGTTTTCGCCTCCCTGTTTCTCGGAGAAATCCGTGATTACTACACGCGGTTCTGGTGGTGGGACATGGCGCTGCACACTACATCGGGTTTTTTGTTGGGTATTTTCGGTTTTCTCCTGGTGCACATCATGAACGAAACCGAAAAGATTCAGGTGCACATGAAACCTGGCTTTGTTGCATTTTTCGCATTCATGTTTGCACTGGGCGTGGGCGCCCTATGGGAGATTTTCGAGTTCACCATGGATTCGCTTTTCGACACGAGCATGCAGAAACCCATGCTTGGCGACCCATCGGGACTCACGGATACCATGTGGGACCTGATCGTCGATGCTACTGGGGCACTGGTTATTTCTATTCCGGGCTGGCGCTACCTCAAGAACCCTGACAAACGCTCCCTCCTGGAGCGCTGGATTGACTCTTTTATCGAGCGAAACCCAAGACTTTTCAGGAAATAACTTAGAACTGCCCGGTCACTCAACCAGCCCCGATCATAGACGTTCAGGCATATTCTGTCCCGGTTGCCTATACTATCCGGGGTTCAAATGCATCAGGGTTCGCCATGGACAACGGCCCTGCCGTTCAAGCATCATTCTCACAAAGCCACAAGGAGTTCTGCAAATGACTACACTGATTGTTGGTCTGATTCTGTTTCTCGGCGTGCACTCGCTCTCCATCGTCAACGAGCCTTTGCGTAACCGGCTAAACGCGTCCATGGGCGAGTTAACCTTCAAGGGACTCTATTCCGTGGCGTCCCTAGCTGGTCTGGTTCTGATCGTCTGGGGTTACGGCGCTGCACGCATGGATCCCACTGTGATCTACACGCCAGCCGGCTGGCTCAAGCATGTGGCCTTCCTGCTTCTGGTCCCGGTATTTCCGTTGCTGTTCGCCACTTACTTCCCGGGAAAAATCAAGGCAAAACTGGGGCACCCCACGCTGGTTGCCGTCAAACTCTGGGCTCTGGCACACCTGCTCGCCAATGGGATGCTCCACGATCTTCTGCTATTCGGCTCCTTCCTGGCCTGGGCCGTGGTCGACCGGATTTCCATGAAGCGCAGAACCCAGCGGGCCATCCCAACGCTGCCAGCTACCAAAGTCAACGACGTGATCGCCGTCGCCGGTGGCCTTGCGGTGTATGTGATCATGGTATTGTGGGCTCACCAGTGGCTCTTTGGGGTGGCACCGGCCTGAATGGCCGGCACTCAAACTGATCAGAGCCCCTGGGCTCCGCGGCGCAACCAGTCATGCACGAACGCAAGCTTGCGCTGCGCCGTTTCCGAAAGCACAAAAGGATAAAGGTCGGAAAGGCCCATGGCGCGGTTCACGTGGTTAACCCGAATAGCCAGCGACGCGGCAACGTTAATCAGCATTGCCGTGTCGGGTTCTGAGTAAGGATCCCAA
>JAXHUV010000111.1:0-7526 GCA_034189445.1 Pseudomonadota bacterium | reverse complement strand
CCGCTGGGCACCCTCGTTGATCACGTTGCAGTCCCCGTCATCCCGGGGCGGCTGCGTCACGTCGATCTCGTAGGTGACACCGTCAATCACGTCGAAATTATAGGTCGGGAAGCCGGTGTAATTGACCAGTTCCTGGCGCTCACTGCTGTCCGGATCAATCTGGTAGAACTGCGATGCCGAGCACTCCAGCCAGCCCCGAAGCTCGTCACCGTTTACCTTTACCGCCACCAGTGTGTTCGGATACAGGTACAGGTCCGCCGCGTTGCGCAGGGTAAGCTCCCCCGCGGGCACTGTGGTAAAGCTGCTTTCCTCGCTGCAATCGCCGTTCCGGTCACAGGCCTTGAAAGGGGCCGCCGCTGACAATACCGGCAGGTCCTGCAAATTCACATCGCCCTGGATCAGCTCCTCCACATAGGCTTTCTGCGCGTCGCTGACGATCTGGATCGACGGATCATCCTTCACCAGCGCCAGGAAGCTGAATATGTCGTCGGTTGACGAACCAATTGGCGTGCCCATGTAATCCAGCGTGGCCTGATGGTCGTCGGCAACGGCGGCGGCGATCGTGCTGTCGGCCTCCACGACGGACTGACCATCCACCATGATCGGGCGCGCCGCGACCTGGCTGTCGGTCACTGTCCAGCTGTCTTCGTCTGCGCTGTAGGCCAGTGTCAGGTCAATTACACCCAGGTGATCGCCCCAATAGCCCGGCATGACAGTGGGCACGCCTTTAACGGTCCCTTTCTCGATATTCACCTCCGGGGTATCAGCAAAGGCCTCGGACGGGAACACCAGGTGGCTGTGGCCCATCATGATCACATCGATACCCGGTACGTCAGCCAGGTACCAACTGCTGTTCTCGGCCCTGGCGGCAGAATCGTAGGCCTTGGTGCTGATGCCGGAATGGGCAATCGCCACAACCAGGTCGGCACCTTCTGTTTTCATCTGCGGTACATAGCGTTCGGCCATCGCCTTGATGTCCTTGGTGATGACGTGGCCGTCCAGGTTGGCCTTGTCCCATTGCATGATTTGGGGCGGCACGAATCCGATAAAGCCGATGGTCAGCTCATGCACATTGCCTTCCTGGTCCTGGAGCGTTTTATTGACCAGCATATAGGGGCTGAAATAGGGCTCGTCGTTGTCCGGATTATCATCGCCGTCATCCTTGAAGATGTTGGCGCTAATGTACGGGAAGTCGGCATCGTTCACACTTTCGGCCAGGTACTCGAGGCCGTAGTTGAATTCGTGATTGCCGTAATTGGAGACGGTGTAGTCCAGCAGGTTCATCGCCTTGTAGACCGGGTGGACCTCACCCGGCGCAAGCCCCTCGGCCTGGCGCCAGTCGCCCATGGGGCTGCCCTGGATCAGGTCGCCATTGTCAACGAGGACGTTGTTACCGGGCTCGCTCAACTCCTCACGAGCCTGGCGGATCAGGCTGGCCGTGCGCACCAGGCCGATCGTGGGATCGGGTATGTCGCTGTAGTAGTTGTAATCCAGGACGTTGGAATGGATATCCGTCGTTTCCATCAGACGCAGATCGACGGTGGCATTTCCAGTCAATTTTTCATTATCATTGCCATTGTCGTCTGAATTACAACCGCTCAGAACAGCGGCGCTGGCAATCATGCAAAGGGACAGGGTTCGGGTCAGGTGGCGCATTCAAGGTCCTCTTATGTTAGGTCCGTTTCAGTTTTTCAAGCGCGGCTTACGATCTTAAAAAACAAGGCCCATCAGGAACGAGACGCCCGCTGGACAGCGTCGGTTGGGCCGCCGATTCCAGGCTCGGCGGATAGCGAGGTAAGAGCGACGGTAAACAACGAACGAAATCGGAGCCATCCAATCATGACGTTCTCCATGGGTACAGAGAACTATGGAAAATCCAGATGACCGGAATATGGCTCCGATTTGACCCTTTTATGACGGTGCTGGTTTGGTACTGAAGGAATTTGGCTACTGGCGCATCAACCTCGGCCCGGCATGCGTACCGGTTTCCGTACTTCGCCAGGGGTTGATGTCCAGCCCACCCCGCCGCGTGTACCGGGCAACCACTGTTAACGCCCGCGGACTGCACCGGGCCAGCAGATCGGTAAACACGGTTTCCACACAATGCTCGTGAAAATCCTGTTTGTGCCGGAAGCTCACTACATAACGCAGCAAGCCTGCCCGGTCGATTTTCGGGCCGGTGTAGCTTATCAGCAGGGTGGCCCAGTCAGGTTGGCCCGTCACCGGGCAGTTGGTTTTGAGCAGATGGGAGCATAACTGCTCAGCTACCCTTTCATCGCCGGCCTTGAGGAAGTCAGGTGAATACTCATACACCACATCGCTCACCGGTTCGTCATCGATCAACTCGAACCCCGCAGGGCGGCCAATCGCCTCCCCGGATTCGTCCACGCTGAACAGGTTGACCCGTACCCCGCCACCGGAGGCGCTGGACAGATCCTGGGCAATCACCGCCGCGACCTGCTCCCGGGAGGAGTACACGGCCTGGTTCAGCGAATTAAGGTACAGCTTGAGCGATTTGGACTCGATGATTGAAGGTGAGGCGGCCGGAAAGGCAATCTCCGCCCAGGCTACCTCCGGCACGCCACTCGGCCGCAGCCAGGAGATTTCCCAGGCCTGCCAGAGGTCTTCACCGAACCATGGCCAGCGACCAGCCTCCAGACCAAGACGGCGGCGGTTTTCCTCTCTCGCCACGGCGAATAGCAGGCCCGGGTCGTAGCTGCCCGGGTAACAGCTTGTCTTGCCAAGCGGTGCCTTATTGAGTGCCATTTCGGCTCCTGAAATCAGTGGCGAATGCCTTTACCACGCTCCAGCAGTCTCAGGGCAATGAACGCCGTCACCGAGATGAAGACCAGAATCATGCCAAGGGAGACGAACGGATTAACATCTGATACGCCCAGAATCCCGTAGCGGAAACCGTTGACCATATACAGGATTGGGTTAGCCATGGATACGCCCTGCCAGAACTCCGGCAGCAGATCGATGCTGTAGAACACTCCGCCCAGATAGGTCAGGGGTGTCAGGACGAATGTGGGCACGATGGAGATATCATCAAATTTGGTCGCGAGCATGGCGTTGATAAAGCCACCCAGCGCGAACAGGGCGGAGGTCAGGAACACCGTGAGAATCATCATCGGCAGGTTGTGAATCGACAACCGGGTAAACGCCAGTGACAGCAGTGTGACAATCAGGCCGATACTCAGGCCCCGGGCCATGCCACCGATCACGTAGCCGGCCAGGATCACCCAGTTAGGCACCGGCGACACCAAAAGCTCCTCAATGCTGCGGTGGAATTTCATGGAGAAAAACGAAGACACCACGTTGGCATAGGAACTGGTGATCACTGACATCATAATCAGCCCGGGCACAATGAACGACATATAGTCCAGGCCGCCCATTTGGCCTATTCGGGACCCGATAAGGTTACCGAAGATAATAAAATACAGGGTCATGGTAACCGCCGGCGGCAGCAGGGTCTGCGCCCAGATACGGGTAAACCGTCGTATCTCCCGGACAACGATGGTACTGAAGGCTGTGAACAGTGCTTGTGGCGTCATGCTACTCCCTCCACGTCGCTGGCGGGCTCCGGGGCGTTCGCCTCAACCATACGAACAAACAACTCCTCCAGCCGGTTGGCCTTGGTTCTCATGCTGACCACTTTGATACCCAGTCGCTCAAGCTCCACAAACACCTGGTTGAGCCCCTGGCCTTTCTCCACTTCCACCTCCAGCGCTCCCTCTCCGTCCAGGCGGGTCGGAAAACCATTCAGCTCGGGCGCGGTACCGAGGGGGTTCTCGGTATCCAGCACAAAGGTCTCCAGGCTCAGTTGCTGCAGCAAAGCTTTCTTGCTGGTGTGCCTGAGGATCTTGCCTCGGTCGATAATCGCAATGTTACGGCAAAGGGCTTCCGCTTCCTCAAGGTAATGGGTGGTCAGGATAATAGTGGTGCCCTGGCGATTCATCTCTTCCAGAAAGGCCCACATGGAACGACGAAGCTCGATATCCACACCCGCGGTCGGCTCGTCCAGAATCAGCAATTTCGGCTCGTGGACCAGGGCGCGGGCGATCATCAGCCGGCGCTTCATGCCGCCGGACAGCATCCGGGCCGGGGTGTCCCGCTTGTCCCAGAGACCCAGTTTTTTCAGGTATTTTTCAGCTGACGCCGAAGCCTGCTTCAAAGGGATTCCGTAGTAGCCGGCCTGGGTGGTCACGATATCAAAGACTTTCTCGAACTGGTTGAAGTTGAACTCCTGGGGCACCACGCCGATGTTAAGCTTGGCATCGGAGAGATGGGTATCGATGTCATACCCGAACACCCGAACCTTGCCTGCCGTCTTGTTCACCAGGGAACAGACAATACCCAGGGTGGTCGATTTGCCGGCCCCGTTGGGGCCCAGCAAGGCAAAGAAATCCCCCTCGGCAACGTGAAGGTCAATCCCCTTGAGAGCCAGAAACCCGTCACTGTAGGTTTTGGTGAGGCCCTCAATTTCCAATGCATTGATCATAGATCATCCCGGTTCGATGAAAAACGGCAATAAACAGCTCTGATTTAGAAGGGTATTTATTGAGCCAAAGCCGCTGATTTCAAGGCCCTTATCGGCCGGAAAATAACGAAGACCGGGGCCCGGACATCGAATACAGGGAAGACTTTCAGGTCAAAATGGCGGAATTGAACGGATTGTGCGCACCGTTCGCAAACAGTTGTGTGTAATTATCCGCCGATCAGGCGGGACAGGCTCCAGCGGGACTCGACACCGGTTACGTCGTAACAGGACGGATCAAGCCCTTCAGTGCCGTACGGCAGGCAATCACGAATCCGTACCGTTTCTGCTGTTCCCTTACCTTCGTTGTACCTCGCCAGATCAATGATCCTGGCTGTTTTCAACGGCCGGGAAGCGGCATCGGTCATAACCATAACCCGGGGCCAGAGCCGGCGTTTTGGAGAATGGGAAACCACAATGCCCCGCTGGCCATCGGTCAGTTCAACAAGACTACCGGTGGGGTAGATGCCAATTGCCTGGATAAAATTCTCCACCAGGTCTTCCTGGAACTCAATATTGCGCATCTCGTAGAGCAGCGTTACCGCTTTCGCTGGCGTCATGGGGTCGGTGTGGCAACGGGGCGCAATCAACGATTCGAAAAATTCAGCAATGCCCGCGATTTTAGCCAGCAACGGAATGCGATCCCCCCGGACCCCTTCCGGGAATCCGGAACCGTTATGACGCTCGCGATGCCCCTGAACCACACTGAGTACGGCACGCGGCAGACCACTGTCCTCCAGCATGGCAACCCCACGGCTGACATAACCACGGTAGGCCAGGTATTCCTCGGCGTTCAACTGACCTTCCCCGGCCAGTAACTCAGGCGACAACGTGGTCTTGCCCACCTGTGACAGCAAACAACCCACGCCTAGATGATTGAGAAGGCTCTCGTTCAAGCCCAGATGGCGCCCACAAACAATCGCCCAGACCGATGTATTCAAGGCACGCTGGTACAGATAACTGTCGTGAGCCCGGGTGCGACTGAGCCACAATAGAGCATTTGGCTGGCGAACAACGCTACTCACCATTTTACGGGTGATCGCAACGACCGGCCTGATATCCGGCACCCCATCGGCACGAAGTGTCTCGATAAGGTGGTCCAGAGCGCCCTCCACATCGTCGAGCAGGTACCTGGACGTTTTCATTTCCTTTTTAAGGCTGGTAACCGTTTCGTGGTTTACCGGCTCCCGGATACTCAGCGGCGGCAAGCGCAGCTGCTCCCGCCCGCCACCGCGCTTATTCAGTGTCTTGCCAAAGGCTGACCGGCTACCGCCTTTTACCTTTTTCGATTCCCTTGTTTCCGCCACATCGACCATCACCCACCTGCAGTGGGATACCAAGGCGCGAATGTCATCCTGTGACCGGATATGAAAACCCTGAATGGGGAACGGAGTCTGGTGCCACGGTCTGTCCAGATCAGACACGAACATGCCGATTTCCAGATCATGTACTGCGACTTTTTTCTGTTGGACACCCACGGGGCACCTCACGTAACAAACTTTTCGATAGCTACCATTCTGACCAAACCGCCGGAAGACACAATTACAATATCGTATCTTCAGGTAACCCAAACGCGACAAAGCGTAACGCTAGCCTTCAACAGGAAACAAAATGTAGCAATGTGATGGGCATCACACAGAAACGTCCAAAAGTGTCATTCTGCGTCACATGCCGGTTCATCAGGCCCAAGGCATCATTGGTATCGCACGGGCTCCGCCAATCCGACTATCAGGCACCATTCAGCCACCATTTTGATCAAATTGGAGGCCATACCCGTCACTGGTTTTGCGCACGACCACCATTTCAAGCATCGGTGCCGGAACAGGCAGGCCCTGCACCTGCACGGTGACCTTATCACCAGGGTTTGGCGCGAAAGGCTCAGCGTCGACCACGATAAAAACACCGCCATCGGATATATCGCGGGTCGAGAATAAAAATTCTCCCAGCTCCTCGTGAACCACCTTTACCTTCGCACTCATGGCAGTGCGTATGTGCTCTCTTCGATTGTTCCCAATCATCTGAGGATTCCACTACTTTTTGCATGGTTTTTAGGGTCTTCCAGAGCATAGCACCCTTTTTGGAAAATTATGCCCACGGAGATATTGACTGGACAGTTAATATAAATGAGAATGGTTTACGTTTTTAAGAGCCTGCAGCTCGGGTTGCAGGCAAATCATTACCGGAACCACCTGAAAAGGATAAGACTATGCGAATGAAACTGGCTGCCGCTGCAGCAATCGCCCTCAGTACCGCCATCCCCATGGACGCCTCCGCAAACGGCGAAGTCAACATTTACTCCTACCGTCAGGCCTACCTGCTTAAGCCCCTGCTGAACGCGTTCGAGCAGGAAACCGGCATCAAGAGCAACGTGGTATTCGCCAAACAGGGCCTTGCAGAACGCCTGGAGCGTGAAGGCCGCAACAGCCCCGCCGATATAGTGATGACCGTGGATATTTCCCGCCTCAGCGAACTGGTGGAGCGTGATCTGGTTCAGGGCGTGGACAATGACACGCTGGAAGCGAACATTCCGGAGAACCTTCGCCATCCGGACGGCAAATGGTTTGCCCTGACCACCCGGGGCCGCCTGATCTTTGTCTCCAGGGACCGTGTTGAGGAAGGCGAGATCACCACCTACGAACAACTGGCGGACGACAAGTGGAACGACCGGATTTGTACCCGTAGCGGCAAGCATCCGTACAACATCGCCCTGTTCTCCTCCATGATCGCCCATCACGGTGAAGCCGAGACCGAGAAATGGCTGAAAGGCCTGAAGGACAACCTGGCCCGCAAACCCCAGGGCGGCGACCGTGACCAGATCAAAGCCATTTCAGAAGGCGTCTGTGATATCTCCATCGGTAACAGCTACTACTACGGCAACATGCTGCAGGATGAGAACCAGCGCCCGATTGCCGAGCAGGTTCGTCTTGTGTTCCCGAACGCCGAGGGCCGGGGAACCCACGTGAACATCAGCGGCATTTCCCTGACCAGG
>JAXHUV010000110.1:0-7703 GCA_034189445.1 Pseudomonadota bacterium | reverse complement strand
GCACCAGCCGGGTGTTGAGCCATTCGGCAAGGCTCGAGGTGTTTTGTTGCACGGTCTCGTCAAGTAACGCATCAACATAGGTTTCCGCGGTGCTCTGTAACCGTAAATCGTTGTAGAACGCGAACGGCGCCATGACCAACAGAAATAGACTACCGAAAGCAATCAGGAGCTTTTGTCCGAACTTCAGGTGCATAATCGAATCCTCGGCGGGAAAATTGTTATTCGTTAATTTAGTGTTTCGGCCTGCTATGCGAAGTCTTTAGTGGCTTCTGTTAAACTTTTACAGCATTGACCCAATCGGCGAGCTTGTCCTCACTCCATAAAAAACTGGGAGCCGAACTTAATGGCCCATGAAGAACTGCACCTGAACCTACGGAACTTGAATCTTGAAGACTACGAACAACTTCAGGCGCTTATGGATCGCGTTTACGACGACATCGGAGGCGCCTGGCCAAAAGATACCATCAGAGCGTTGGTGGAACAATTCCCGGACGGTCAGATATGTATTGAAGAGAGTGGCCAGCTGGTGGCGGTCGCACTGACCGTATGCGTTAAATACGAGCGCTTCAGCAACCCGCACACCTACGACGACCTTATCCTCCGGAACGAGAAGATCTTGCACGACGCCAATGGCGACTCTCTCTACGGACTGGATGTTTTTATTCATCCCGACTATCGGGGTTACCGCCTTGGGCGTCGCCTTTACGAGGCCCGGAAAGAGCTCTGCCGCTCCATGAATCTGCGGGCCATTCTCGCCGGGGGGCGCATACCAAGCTACTTCAAGTATGCCGAACAGTATTCCCCGGAGGAGTACATTCAGCGGGTAGACCGGAAGGAAATCTACGACCCGATTCTGAGCTTCCAGCTCTCGAACGACTTCCAGGTCACCCGGCTGATGCACAAGTACCTTCCGGAGGACGAAAAATCCCAGGGCTACGCCACGCTCCTGGAATGGCGGAACATTCTCTATACGCCGCCGTCCCCGGTTCTGAACGTCAAGAAAACCCAGGTGAGGCTCGGCGCCGTGCAGTGGCAGATGCGTGAATTTACTTCTGTTGAAGAGGTGCTGGAGCAGGTGGAGTACTTCGTGGACGCACTGTCTGACTACAAAAGTGACTTCGCCATTTTTCCGGAATTTTTCAACGCGCCGCTGATGGGGCTGACCGATCAGATGGACCAGACCCGTGCCATCCGGTTTCTGGCTGGATTCACCCAACAGTTCCGTGAAGAAATGTCTGAAATGGCGGTGAGTTACAATATAAACATAATCACCGGCTCGATGCCGCTGATCGAGAACGACCGGGTGTATAATGTAGCTTATCTCTGCCACCGGGATGGCCGCGTGGATGAGCAGCGCAAGATTCACATCACACCCCATGAGCGCCGGGACTGGGTCATTGAAGGTGGCAACCAGTTCGAGGTTTTTGATACCGATGCCGGTCGGGTCGCCATCATGATCTGTTATGACATTGAGTTTCCGGAGCTGGGGCGTATTGCTGCCAGCCAGGAAGTCGATATCATCATGGTGCCCTTCTGGACAGACACCAAGAACGGCTATCTCCGGGTCCGGCATTGTGCCCAGGCCCGGGCAATTGAAAACGAATGTTATGTGGCTATTACCGGCAGTGTCGGCAACCTGCCGAAGGTTGAGAACCTGGATGTTCAGTATGCCCAATCGTCGGTATTCTCGCCGTCGGATTTCGCCTTCCCCCACGATGCGGTGATGGCCGAAACAACACCCAATACAGAGATGATCATGTTCTCCGATATGGACCTGGAGAAGTTGAAGCTGGTTCGCAATGAGGGGTCTGTCACCAACCTGAAAAATCGCCGCGTTGATATGTACGAGTTGAAAACCAAATAGTCTTGCCTGACCGGCCAGGTGAGATCGTTTAAAAACGGCCTTAGCAGTCGATCGTATGGCACTGATGACGTTGCAAAACCAAACACCACTGTCTATTGTTTAACCAATGTCCAGCCTGCCTCCCCATGAGAACAGGTTGCTGTGGATACGGAAATCATCAAAGAGCGTTGATTCATGAACAAAGAATTGCCCGACCTTGTCGCCCGCTTCCGGATCAGACAGGGCCTTTTCCGAAAGGAGCTTGTAGAGGCCGCCCTATACGAACTGGATAGTTACGGATGCGTGCTGAAAACCGACAAGGCATTCAACCCCGGTGACACTGTGGTACTGGACTTGGTCATGGACATGCCGTTTGACGAGATCCGGGCCGAAGGCCTATCCGGCTTGGTGACTGAGCGCAGAAAATACTGCAGTAATTTTTTTTATGCCATCGATTTCGTGGAGATTGACTCCAATGGGGGTTCCTCCTTGGCGGAAAAGCTCCGCAGAATCCGGGAAGTGGTCTCCAAAAAGCAGTCACTCAAATCACGTCGCTCCCCGGGCTCCATACTCCGTTCCCGGCACATGGCCTGACCCTGATTTTTCGTTGAAACCTGTCCGTAAGGAGACATCTCATGGCAAAAAAAGCAAAACAGAACGTTGACAAGATTGTAAAAAAGGTTAACAAAGAGTTTGATAAGACTTCCTCCCAGATCGAAGGCTTGGTGAACGACGCGCTGAAGCAGTTCGACAGCCTGCAGAATCAGGTTCAGGAACCGGTGCGTAAACTGCTCAAAGAAATTGACGAGCTTCGCGATCGCGAGATGAAACGCTTCCACGAAGAATTTGAGCGCCGCCTTGAGGACTTCCATGAACTGCAGAGCAGCATTCTGGAGCGACTGGGCATGGCCTCCAAAGAGGCGGGTGAAGAAGTCAAGAAGCTCACGGATGAAGTGAGCAAGGAAGCCACCACGGCTGCCAGGAGATCGGCGCCGAAGAAAACCACTGGAGCGGCCTCCAAAGCAAAATCATCGACCAGCAAGCCGGTGGATAAGAGTGATCTGACGCTGATCAAGGGTATTGGCCCGGCCACTGCGAAAAAGATGAAAAACGCGGGCATTACCTCCATCGACCAGATCGCCAACCCGTCTGCGGAAGACCAGGAAAAGCTGAAGGCCTTCTCAAATATCAAGGGATACAGCGAATTCGCAGCTGAAGCCAAGAAAATCAGCTGATGCGAACGACTGACCAGCCTGTATTACGGGACATTGTCCTGATTGGCGGCGGGCACAGCCACGTCGGGGTGCTGAAACGGTTCGCCATGAACCCGGTCCCCGGCGTGCGCCTTACCCTCATCTGCCGCGACACCCACACCCCCTATTCCGGCATGTTGCCCGGCTACGTGGCCGGCCATTACAGCTACGATGATGTTCACATTGATCTTAGCCGTCTGGCCGAATACGCAGGCGCCCGGTTTTATCGTGCCGAAGCCATGGGCATCGACCGTGAACGGAAACGGGTTATCTGCCGTGGCCGTCCGGATGTGCCCTACGACATGCTTTCCATCAACATCGGCTCGTCGCCCCGGGTTAATGAAGTCGAAGGCGCCTCCGAGCATGCGGTACCGGTAAAGCCTATTACTGGTTTCAATAATCGCTGGCTTGCCCTGCTCGCCCGTATCGAAAACCACGACGGGCCGCTTACCGTGACTGTGGTCGGGGCCGGTGCCGGTGGCGTCGAACTCGCCCTGGCGATGCAGTTCCGCCTGAAAAATGAATTGACGCAGCGGGGCAAAGACCCGGGGCAGCTTCATTTCCACCTCTTTGATGCCGCAGACGAAATCCTTCCCACCCACAACCCGAAGGTTCGGGAGGTTTTCCGCAGGACATTGTCGGAACGCGGCGTGAAGGTGCACCTGGGATCTCCGGTGAGCAAGGTTAAGGAAGGGTTATTGATCACCGAATCTGGTGAAACCCTGCAAACTGATGAAATGCTCTGGGTAACCCGGGCCGGTGGTCCGGAGTGGTTGAAGGACACAGGCCTGGCTCTGGACGACGGGCTGTTCCTGCGAGTACGCGATACCTTGCAGGTTGAGAACGACGACAGCATCTTTGCTGCCGGCGACATCGCCAATGTGCTGAACCACCCCCGTGAAAAAGCGGGCGTGTTTGCGGTAAGGCAAGGCCCTCCCCTGGCCGACAATCTCAAGCGGCTGGCGATCGGCAAGGAACCAAGAGCTTTCCACCCCCAGAAAAAATGGCTCGCGTTGATCAGCACTGGCGATAAATACGCCGTCGCCTCCCGAGGGAAGATGCAGTTCGATGGCGCCTGGGTCTGGCGCTGGAAGGACTGGATTGATCGCCGGTTCATGAAGAAATTCAATGACCTCCCGCCAATGGGGGAAGAAGGCAAACTACCGGATACCGCCGCGGCCCAGAACGCCGAGGAGGCATCCCAGGCGATCTCTGCGGTCGCGATGCGTTGTGGTGGTTGTGGCGCCAAGGTGGGCAGCACGGTTCTCTCGCGAGCTCTGGGAGAGCTCAAACCCATCGAAAGGGACGATATTCTAATTGGTCTTCATGCCCCGGACGACGCTGCGGTTCTGAAAGTACCGCCGGGCAAAGCCGTGGTTCACACCGTGGATTTCTTTCGCGCCTTCATTGACGACCCCTATATCTTTGGCAAGGTCGCGGCCAATCACGGCCTGGGTGATGTATTTGCCATGGGCGCCGAGGCTCAGAGCGCGACGGCCATTGCCACGGTGCCCTACGGCATTGAATCCAAGGTTGAGGACCTGGTCTACCAGATGATGTCCGGTGCCGTGGAAGTTCTGAACGAAGCCGGGTGCGCGCTTGTTGGTGGACACACCGGCGAGGGTAAGGAGCTTGCTCTGGGCTTTGCCGTGAACGGCCTGATCGACCCGGAAGATGTCATGAGCAAGGGTGGACTGAAAGCCGGAGACGCGCTGATCCTCACCAAGCCCATAGGCACCGGTACCCTCTTCGCCGCCCACGCGAAGCTTGCCGCCAAAGGTCGGTGGATAGATTCCGCCCTGGCCTCCATGATCCAGTCCAACAAGGCGGCGGCGGACTGCCTCAGGACGTTCGGCTCAAAAGCCTGTACGGATGTCACCGGGTTTGGGCTGCTTGGTCACTTGGTGGAAATGACCAAGCCCTCTGGCGTCGATGCCGAACTGGATCTCTCTGCCATCCCGATCCTTCCGGGCGCCAGGGAGACTGTCGCAGCGGGCATTCTCAGTTCCCTGCAACCGGCGAATATCCGTTTGCGCCGGGGTATCCGCGATCAGGAAAAATGGCTCAACCATGCCCGGTATCCGCTGATCTTTGACCCGCAAACGGCCGGAGGGCTGCTGGCCGGCGTTGCCGCAGGCAAGGCTGAAGAGTGTGTCCGGGCGCTCAAGGCTCTGGGCTACCCTCACGCAACTGTCATCGGCCGCATTACCGCCCGGAACGAGTCCGGCCCGACCGAGCCTATTTCTCTGCGGGACTAACGCTTCTCAGAGCAGCACTGCATGGTCGGCCCGGCTCGAAGGCAGCCCAGCAGCCTGGTTGTTCAGAGTTGACGTGAATCAGGGTATCCTGCAGCACCGGGAAGCGCTGACCTCCCTGGTATTACAATTCACGCAGCCTGGCAAAATAAGGAACCTCAATGGGCATTAATCTTACACGGAAACTGATGGTTTCCAGCCTTTTTTGTTTCACCGTGGCCTCGGCGTCGGCGGAAACATTCGTATTCACCGCCATCCCCGATGAAGACGAAACCAAATTGGTAGAGCGATTCAAAGGCGTGGCGGATTATCTCTCCCGGGAACTGGATGCGGATGTCCGCTACATCCCGGTTAAATCCTATGCTGCGGCGGTGTCCGCGTTCCGGAACAATCAGGTACAGCTGGCCTGGTTTGGCGGGCTTTCTGGCGTCCAGGCGCGTCGCTTGGTTCCTGGCTCCGAGGCCATTGCCCAGGGCCTGGAAGATCAAGCATTCCAGACCTACTTTATCGTCAATGCCAGCACCGGTATTGAACCCACAGACGATCTGTCCGCCCTCGAGGATGACCTGAAAGACAAAACCTTCACCTTTGGATCGAAAGGTTCCACTTCCGGCCGCCTGATGCCCGAGTTTTATATCCGCGATATGTTTGGTGCCCAGCCGGAGGACTTCTTCTCCCGGGTTGGTTTCAGCGGCAACCACACACGTACTTTACGGCTGGTTGAAGCCGGCACCTATCAGGTTGGTGCCTTGAACTTCCAGGTCTGGGAAAAGGAATTGGCCAACGGCAACATTGATACAAACGCCGTCCAGGTTATCTGGGAAACTCCGCCTTATCCCGACTACCAATGGACCATCCGCGGTGACGTCGACGAGCGTTACGGTGATGGCTTCAAAAAGCGTGTTACCGAAGCTCTGCTGAATCTGGACGACCCGGCGCTGCTGGAAAGCTTCCCCCGCTCCGGCTTCATTCCCGCATCGAACGACGATTACGAGCCCATTCGCAAGACAGCGGAAGAGATTGGAATTCTGGACTGATGCCAGGGTTCGATCTTTCAGGCCTGACGGCTTCTTTTGCCGGCGAGCGGGTTATTGGCCCACTGTCGTTGAAAGTTAACGAGGGCGAGCAGGTTGCCCTCGTTGGCAAGAGCGGAGCGGGAAAGTCCACGCTCATTCGGCTGATTCATGAACGGGTAAACCGGGAGTCTTCGCTGGTGCCCCAGGATCTCGGGCTGGTGGGCGCTCTGCCTGTGTTCCACAACGTCTTCATGGGCCAGTTGGATAAACACGCGACCTGGTACAACACCCTCACCCTGATCCGTCCGTTCTCGCGAAATCGTGACGAAGTTCGTGAGCTGCTGAAGGCTTTGGGCATGGCAGAGAAGCTTTGGTTGCCAACCGCCTCTCTCTCTGGCGGTCAGCGCCAACGTGTGGCCATTGCCCGGGCCTTGTATCGCAACGCTCCGGTGCTTCTGGCCGATGAGCCTATCTCGGCCCTGGATGGCCCCATGGCGCATCTGGTGATGGCGTTGTTAAAGGAGCGGTTTCAGACCAGTGTCATCGCGCTGCACGATGTTGAGATGGCTCTTGAGTATTGCAACCGGATAATCGGTATTCAGGATGGCCAGGTGGCTCTGGATGAAGCCAGTGAACGTCTGGCAGCCACCGACATTACGTCTTTGTATTAGGGAACCGGCCCCCTCCCATGCTCTCTTCCCCAACAGTCCGTACCAGCCTTATCTTTGTTGCCATCGCCCTGATTGGCTTGCTGTTCGCGGACATTGCCATTACCGCATCCAATCCCTGGCGAGACCTCGGGAATTTCTTCGTTGGGGTTTTGACGCCAAATTTCTTCAGTAGCGAGGGGCTGATGACCGCGCTGCTGAGAACGGTTGCCTTTGCGTTTGTAGGCGTGACGCTGGGAAGTATCTGTGGTTTTTTGCTCTCGCTGATCTATCGTTTTCTGCCGGTACGAATAATCTGCGCCTTTATACGGGCCATTCACGAACTCTTCTGGGCCCTGATCTTTTTACAGTTTTTCGGTTTCCACCCGCTGACCGGCGTACTGGCAATCGCTATCCCCTATACCGGGATTTTTGCCAAGGTATATTCTGAAATCCTGGATGAGGCCGACCCGGAACCAGAACGGTTGTTGCCTCCGGGCACCGGCACTATGGCAGCGTTTCTCTATACGCGAATTCCCGATTGCTGGGTGCAGCTTCGTACCTACACAGCCTATCGCCTGGAGTGCGGCCTGCGTTCCAGTGCCATTCTCGGGTTCGTCGGGCTGCCGACCCTGGGCTTTTACCTTGAATCCTCGTTCTCCCAGGGCCTCTATTCCGACGCCGGCGCC